>CALHVP010000223.1 GCA_938038975.1 uncultured Maribacter sp.
AGCATTTTTAAACTTGTATAATCTAGCAACTTCAGTCTTAGTTTCTAAGTTAAGTTCCTTAGCAGTTTCTGTAACGATACCAATTTCAATAGTTTCTACTTTAACATCTGTTGTGTTGTTCTGAGCTTGAGCAGCTGTTCCAATGAAGAAGATAAAGAAGATGGTAGCTATTATTTTCATGACTTGCGTTTGTTACACTATTATAACGGGTGCAAGTGTATTCTGAAGGGGTGTCGTTCGCCGAACAACCCATATTACTCGGTATCTGACAGAAGTTCGGACTAAGTGTAAAATTCGCTCGGTGAACTGCACGAACCCTTAAAACAACTTATCGAAAAAAGAGGTCGTTAAACGGTTGATTCCTATACTATCTTTAATAAAATATTGGGATCTGGACAGTTTTTCTTGTAATATTCTAGATCTTTAAGAGCGCATACACCAGGATAATCTCCAAAATACCCTTTAATATCTTGAATGATTTGAAAATGTAGGTGCGGTGCATAGTTTACATTTACATCAGCTGTACCTAACCTTCCTAATATCATTCCAGCATCAAATCGTTGTCCTACGGCTAGGTCATTTAAGGATTCTAATGATAAGTGACCATACAGGGTATAGAATCTATTTCCTTGTATTTCGTGCTCTAATAGTATAGTAGGACCATAATCACCAATACTATGATTGTTTTTATAACTATGAATTGTTCCAGTTAAAGGAACAATCACTTGAGTTCCTGCCTGGCACCAATAATCTATACCTAAATGGATATTGCGTTGTTCTTTAGGGTTAACAGCAAAACTAGCTTTATCAGCATATAAGTTCCGCTGTTCTAAATAACCACCATAAGCTACTTGTCCATGTTCCTTTTCTAACACGCTGTTTATATACGTTTCACAATCACTAGGATTCGTAATATGTATGGATTGCAAATCTTTATTTGTAGTACTTAAATCTAAAGGTTTGTATTTCTCGAACGAAATCTCTTTGTCCAAGATGTGTATTGGATACTGAGAATAGGATGATAAGACCTCTAAAAATGATTGCATAGGGTAAAAATAATGCTTCAAATTGTTTCGTTAACATTTTTTAACCATTTCTGCCGTAAGGACTTTGTAAATTGCCTACAAATTGATGAAAAGAAAATCATATGAAATTTATACACCTTACATTTTTAGCAGTAAGCCTACTTTTTGCAACCAGTTGTAAATCTAATACAAAGCAAACAGTAGAACCAGAATCCAATGATGTTGCAGAAGAAACAACTGTGACACCAGTAAAGTTGACAGAACAACAATTGAGTTCTTACGAAACAGCCTATTTTGCTAGTGGTTGTTTTTGGTGTGTTGAGGCAGTTTTTGAAAGTGTACGAGGAGTTAAAGAAGCGGTTTCTGGTTATGCAGGAGGAACAGAAGATAATCCTACATATGAAATGATAGGTAATGGAAGAACGCTTCACGCCGAAGCTGTAGAAGTATACTACGACCCAAAAGTAATTTCTTTTACAGAACTAGTCCAAGTATTTTTTGGTTCACATGACCCTACTTCTTTAAACAGACAAGGACCAGACCGTGGAACACAATACAGATCTATTGCTTTTTATAAAAATGAGCAAGAAAAGAAAATTATAGAAGGTTATATTAAAGCAGCGGTGGATATGAATATCTACGGTGGTAATGCTATTACCACTCAAGTATCACCTTTTGAGAAGTTTTGGAAAGCAGAAGAATACCACCAAGATTATGAGCGTAAACATCCTACTAACTCTTATATCCAGAATGTGTCTATTCCTAGACTAAACCGATTTAAAGAAAACTTTGGAGACTTTTTAAAGAAAGACACACATTAGGCTTATAGCGTGTGCCATCTTACCTATACTAAAAAGGGAAATACATCAACAACCTAGGCTCAAGGGTATGAGGTATGCGTCTGAAAATATAGTATATCCTTCGAGGCAAGACTAGGAGAATAAAACCCTCAATGAAGGCTTAAATTATTCCTTTAGCACTACATCACTGTAGTCTGATGTGATGATAATGGAAGTAGTTCCCGTCTTATTTATATAGTTTCCTTTATGAATACTCGTATTGCCATTTTTTGTTGTAGTAAGAAGTAAGCCTTTGGGAGTAACTAGTTCTGAACCCGTGCCTTTAATGTAAAGGCGAGCGGGTCTATTAGATAAGTCAACACTTAACTCCGCATTTTTTAAAGAGACATCTAGCTCTTCAAACGAAGCCCCCAAAGAACTAATGACTATTGGGCCAAAATCGTTTTTTAAAAATGCCTTACCTAGTAGTTTATCAATAGTAACATTTGACGATTTCGCTATTAATTGTAAATTTACAACCTCTGCTAAGGACACATTTTTAGAATAATTTGCTTTTAGTTGTCCATGATGCCATTTTTGTACGCTAATTGGGGAATAAGAAACAGAAATATTAGTTTCATTACCATCAATAGTACTTGCCCAAAGACTTGAATGAGATAGCGTGGCGTTTAAATTTTTAGCATTTTCTGCTAGTTTAACCTCCCCATGACGAACATCCATTTTTATACGTGTGGACTTTGGCAATCTAATTTTTATGGTCTTTTTAATTTTGTAATTCTTGTTTTCACCTTCAGACAAGAAGTAAAAAGTATTAGGACCTGTTCGAATACTATCTGTTCTAAAAGAGAAAAAATGGGTAGAGTCAGCTGTTGTTAATCTCATTCTTTGTGAATGAAGTTTTTCTCTTTCTTCGGATAAGGCAAATCTTTGCTCTTCTAATACTTCTCTTTGTTCTTCTAAGGCTTCTGTGCGTTTTTCCAAACGTTTTACTTTTAACTTTTCACGCTTTTCCGTGCGTTTTTGAAGCTCCTCAGCTCGTTTCTCCATCTTTTCTCCCCATTCCTCTAATTCTTTTTGATGTTCCTTGTCAAAGCTTTTTTCAAAATCTTTTTGCCATTTCTTCATATAAACCTCGCCATCTTTCTTATACGCTTTGTAATCAAACTTAAAAGCCTTAGTCATTGGTAAAGGAGGCATTACCATTAATTCTGGAAAAGGGGCTATATCTTGCATATCCATAACTAAGTTGGATAAATCTAACTCAGTAAGATTAAAATCCAAATTAAAATTTGGATGCCCTCCAGGAAACAAGCCTTTTTGCTTAGATTTTGAAGAAACTTTCACTCCTTGACTATTTCCCATAATCTCAATAGGCATTCGTTGAAAATAAGCTTCCGCTTCTTCATCCGTAGCACCTTCCAATTCAATTAGTGCAACAACTTCTACAATATCCTTATCCCACGTTTCAAATTCAATATCAGCATAACTGGTGTTTACATCTAGAACGGCATCCTTAGATACTGTAAATTTCTCCGTATAGGTTTTACTCGTTTTTTGGGCACTAAGTCCGAAAGTAAGTACACATGCTCCTAATACAGTGATGAGTTGTTTAGGTGCTATTTTAAATAACTTGTTCATTTTTTGATGTTTTTAATTGGTTTAACTTCTTTTTTAATTTTTGTAATAACTGCAAGCGTAATTGTAAATTTTCTATTAAAGCTGTAATGGTCTGGTCATTAGGCCCCGTTTGATTTAATTCCTCTGTTAGTTCCTCATATTCCTCGTTTAGTTCTTGTAAACGCTCCATAAAACTATCAACCATGTCCTTATTCTCGGCGGACACCTCTAATTTGGCAAGCTCTAGATTAATATTGGCCACGTAATAATTCTCTACCTTTTTTAGATCAGGAGAAAGATCTCCAAAGGAAAAATGAGGTTCCTTTTCTATTTTCTTATCCATATTCACAATTGTGGTAGGAATAGCTTCTGTATTACTCAATTGTACGTATGCAAGCGTACCTAGTCCAAAAAGCACTAGAAAGGAAGCTGCAATTTTGAGCAACCTAATATCTATTTTCTGTTCTGGTAGTGTAGTATCTAACTTTTTTATAAAGCGCGCCTCATGACCTTCTTTTAAAAAGATTTTTTTTTCTTCTCGTTCTCTTTCGAACATTTCCTTAAGATCCTGTCCCATATCCTTTTTTTATTAGTACCGATTTTAAATATGCTTTTCCTCTTAATAATCGAGTCCTAGAAGTCGTTTCCGTAATATCTAAGACTTGAGAAATTTCATGATGGTCAAAACCTTCTACCAAGTACATTAATACTACATACTTATATTTTTCTGGTAAGTTCTGTATGACCTGTTTAACCTCTTCTATATTTATTTCTTCTCCTATGCTCCAATCTTCATCTACAACTGGCTGCATATAACCTTCTTCTAGAGGAACCAAATCCTGTTTTTTAGATTTTAAAAAATCTATACATTTATTTACAACTATTCGCTTTAACCACGCTCCAAACGTAACCTCCCCACTATACTGGTGAATTTTGTGAAAAGCGTTAATAAAAGAATCCTGCAATACATCTTCTGCATCATCCGTACTCCCTAAAAATCGCATAGCTACTATAAACATACCATCACAGTATTGTCTATATAGTTTAAGTTGTGATTTACGGTCGTTAGCCTTACATTTTTCTACGACATCTAGTTGGAACATTGGTCAGTTCTAGTGTTGGATTTGCGTTGTTGTTATATAAAGGACGAAAGAAAAAAATGGATGTGACAAAATTCTTTTATTTTTACACCGATTTTTAATAACAGCGATTGAAACAAGTTACTATTTCCAACGAATTTATTACGCTAATTGTCCTAGATTATGGCGCTATTATCCAAAAACTTTTGGTTAAAGGAACCGATGGCAATTACACCAATACCGTGGTAGGTTATAATCATCCTAGTAGGTATCGTTTGGACGAAAATTGTTTAGGTGCTTGTGTAGGACGTTATGCAGGTCGTATTTCTAACGGAGGGTTTGAGATAGATAGAGAGAAAATATTCTTGTATCAAGAAGATGGAGTTCATCTTCACGGAGGCAAAGAAGGTTTTAATCAAAAATACTGGACTATAGAAGAGGTTTCCCATTCAGAAGATCCTTTTGTAAAATTATCCTACTTAAGCAAACACTTAGAAGAAGGGTATCCTGGCAATCTTAAAGTAACTATTACTTATAAACTCGTGAAAAATGCAATTCAGATAATTCATGAGGCGGAAACAGATCGTAGTACGGTAGTTAATCTTACGAACCATTCTTATTTTAAAATAGATGAAAGTCCTTATGTAGACGATTACGAATTACAACTTAATTGTCCTTACCACTTAGAATTAAAAGAAAATCTTCTGCCTACTGGAAATCTGGTACCCGTTAGAGGTACAGATTTAGACTTTCTATTAGCAAAACCCATCGGAATAAAACGAATGGATACGGTTTTTATAAAAAGCTTAAATGGAGAAAATGTTGCAGAACTCAATTCTGAAAGATCTGGTATCTCTATGAAAGTATTTACCAACCAGCCAGCACTGGTTGTGTATACGCCATTAGATTTTCCTGGTATTTGTTTTGAAGCTCAAAATTATCCCGACGCTCCTAACCAACCTGAGTTTCCTAATAGTGTATTAAGGCCTGGCGAAACTTACAACAACATTACCATCTTTAAATTTGATTTAGTACCTTAGAATACCATTCGAAATTGATAACTGGAATAAAGCAGTACAAATGAAAATTTTAAAAAATTTAGGGATTGTTTTTTTTGTCCTTGGAGCTCTTTTTTATTTTGTTGGAATGCCTTATTTACAAAAACAGACCAAAAAACACAGTCCAGAAAAAGTCGCCAATTATGTATTTAAAGGCACTGAGCTTGAGGTACGATATTCTAGCCCTTCAAAAAAAAACAGAGCTATTTTTGGATCATTAATTCCGTATGACAAAGTTTGGAGAACAGGAGCTAACGAGCCTACCACCTTCTCTACTTCTGGTACTATTAAAATTATTGACAAAGAACTTCCTCCAGGAACCTATTCCCTATGGACAATACCTAATGAAAACAGCTGGAAGATTATTTTTAACAAAGTTGTGCCAGATTGGGGCGTAACTATTTTAAGTGGTGGTAAAAAAACTACTAGAGACGCAGGACAAGATTTTATTCAAATAGAAATACCCGTAAGAGAAACTCAACACAACCGTTGAAAATTTTACAATTTTGTTTGAAGATGAGAACCAATTATATCTTAATTTATCTTGGGATACTATTAAAGTTCGCATTCCTATTAACAAGTAATACCAAAAGGCTAACAAATCAAAAAGACTACCTCCCATAAAGGTAAAGTAAGCAGCATTGGACAAAAATATGTTCCAAATGAGCTTGTGATGGGTATCCGAAAGCAAAATATTGCAGCCCTCAGCAAGGCTATTACTTTAGTTGAAAGCACAAAACCAGAACATCAGGAAATAGCAAATACTGTCATAGAAGCTTGTCTAACTCAAGAATCAAAAACACTACGCATTGGAATTACCGGAGTACCAGGTGTAGGTAAAAGTACTTTTATAGAAGGTTTTGGTAAGATGCTTACCAAGATGGGTAAAAAAGTGGCTGTACTTACTGTTGACCCAACTAGTAGCAAAACAAAAGGAAGTATTCTTGGTGACAAGACAAGAATGCAAGAGCTAGTACAAGATCCTAATGCGTATATAAGACCTTCTCCTTCTGGTGATTCTCTAGGAGGGGTCACAAGAAAAACAAGAGAAAGTATTATTCTTTTAGAAGCAGCTGGGTATGACACCATTATTATTGAAACAGTTGGAGTTGGACAAAGTGAAACAGCTGTCCACAGCATGGTAGACTTCTTTTTATTATTAAAACTTTCTGGCGCTGGTGATGAACTGCAAGGCATAAAAAGAGGCATTATGGAAATGGCAGATGCTGTTGCTATTAATAAAGCAGATGGTAAAAACCTTCAAGCGGCCAAGTTAGCGGAAATAGAATTCAGAAGAGCATTACAATTATTTCCTCCAAAAGAAAATGGTTGGTCACCAAAGGTGGTTCGCTGTTCTGCTTTAGAAAATACTGGTTTAAACGATATCTGGGACATTATCCAATCATATGTAAAAACTACAAGCAGTAATGGATATTTTAAGACGAATAGACAACAGCAGAACAAAAGTTGGTTAGTTCAACATATTGAACAAAGTCTAAAAAATGACTTTAATCAAGACCCTAAAATTAAAGTGATACTGCCTGAAATAGAAGAAAGAGTAACTCTGGGAAAACTCTCCCCATTTAATGCTGCGCAACAGTTATTAGATATATATAGAAATATGTAGTCTAGGATAACTTAAAATTAATCTATTAGTCTTTTCTTTATTAGGTACGCGAAAATCTTCTGATCCACTGGACTTATTAAATCGATATCACAAGAATTAAACCATCTTATCTCCTCAATAAAAATAAAGACAATCTTAATCTATCATTCCTATGCAGCTAGTTTACAAAACGGATTCAACTTAGGTATAAAAAACATAACTTTGTCCTGAATCCAAATATACCTAAATGGATATTATCACATCTTCCTTACTGTCTATTGTTGTGCCTTTGTACAATGAACAAGACAATGCTATTTTACTTACTCAAAAAATTCATGAAAGCTTAGCGGGCTATAACTATCAGATTATTTATATCGATGATTTCTCCACTGATAATACAAAGCAGGTAGTCAAAGGAATGAAAGATGTTAAAGTACATCTTATAGAATTGAAGAAGAACTATGGTCAAAGTTTAGCACTCGCAGCAGGTATTGATTATGCAGAAGGAGAATATATCATTACCATGGATGGGGACCTACAAAACGACCCAAGTGATATTCCAGAGATGCTAGCTTATGCTGTTGAAGGAGAATATGATCTTATTACAGGTATTCGTCAAAAACGAAAAGATTCATTAGTTAAAAAGATTCCATCTAAAATTGCAAACTTTTTGGTTCGTAGAGTAACCAAATTAGATATAAAAGATAACGGCTGTGCCTTAAAAGTATTCACTAAGGATATTGCAAAAGACCTGAACCTATACGGGGAAATGCACCGATTTATTACACTACTTGCGCATTTAGAAGGAGCTCAAATAAAACAAGTACCAGTAAAACATCATGCACGGAATGCAGGAGTTTCTAAATACGGTTTAGAACGTGTTTTTAAAGTGGTAGCGGACATGATGTTACTCTTGTTTATTAGAAAATATTTTCAAAGACCAATTCACCTTTTTGGAATACTAGGTTTTTTAATGATTCTTTTAGGAGTCCTCATTAACATGTATTTGTTAGTTGTAAAATTAGGCTTAGGAGAAGATATTGGAACCCGACCTTTATTGATGTTTGGTATGATGTTTATTCTAGCGGGAATACAATTATTTACCATAGGTATTGTAATGGAATTATTGATTCGCACCTATTATGAATCTCAGAAAAAGAGACCGTATAGAATTAAAAAAATTAGCGTAGGTGACACGCCCCAGTAAAGCAATAGCTACTATTTTAAAGCTGATTGTAAGTGGTCTGCTTATCTATTTCATTTTATCTAAAATAGATATAAATGAGATTGCTAATACATTAAGAACTAGTAACCCATTTTACTTGTTCTTAGCATTGGCTTTCTTTATGATTTCAAAGGTTTTAGCGGCATTTAGACTTAATCTCTATTTTCATCAATTAGAAATAGTATTAACTCACATAAGTAACCTGAAGCTATACTTTTTAGGTATGTTTTACAATCTATTTTTACCGGGAGGAATTGGTGGTGATGCTTACAAGGGATATGTAATTAAGAAAAATTTTGATGTTGCTACTAAGAAGGTGGTTAGCGTACTAGTACTGGACCGTCTAAGTGGGTTATTACTATTATTTTTATATGCTTGTTGCTTATTACTCTTCGTAAAACAAGAAATAATCATTGAACTAAAACTGCTTTTTATAATTGGCATCCCCATAGCTATCGCTGTCTTTTGGATATTGAATAAACACTTTTTTTCTTATGTAATTCCTGTATTTTGGAAATCTATAGGCTATTCAACTCTTGTACAGCTAGCTCAACTAATTTCTGTTTGGTTTATTATGAAATCACTTCATATTCAACTAGACCAAATAGCCTATTTAGTAATTTTCCTTGTTTCATCAATCGTATCTGTAATTCCTCTAACTATTGGAGGTATAGGAAGTAGAGAGGCGACATTCTTTTACGGAGCTTCATTACTAGGGCTCAATGAAAATATATCGGTAGGCATAAGCGTTATTTTCTTCTTAATTACTGCGATGGTATCCCTAATAGGAGTTGTATATCACTTTAAAAAAATAAATTTGGTTACGATTGAGAACGTGTAACAGTTTAGTACACATGAATCAAATACATCTTATCTAACACTTTATAACGTGTATTTGGATTTAGGAATTTAGCCTGCAACCGAGTAATTCGAAAATGGTCTACCGAATATTGAGTATCCCAATCCAAACCAGAATTCCGTAGTAATTCTAGCTCTTTTTCATTGGCATAGACCCAAACATCGTGCTTGGTTTGAACTTCTTCTAAGGTACTAATCTTAACGGGAGACTGATTGTAAAAATCTAATCCCCAAGTATAGTTCTTACCAATTTTATAAATTTCATCAACCGGGATATTCTTTTCCTTTACCAGTGTAGACATTGAGGATCCACCTTGGTAACCTAGCAATTCTGGATAAAAATGAAGATTAAGAACCGTATTCAACAATAAAGATGCACAAACAGAAATGGTGATAAGACGCAAATAGTTGTCTTCTCGTTTTAAGGTATAATAAAGCACTAAACCACAGACGAGGGCAAAAGCCAAATAAATTTTAAGATTAGTGACCTTAAAAACAAAAAAACAAATTAGCGCTGTAGCTATAAAAATGATTCCTAAAATAAAATACTGACCCCTTACTAATAATTGGATAGTTCGTGTTTTATGATTCCTATATAACCTATACATATAAGATGCAGTAAGCACAGAGAATAATGGTATAGTCACATTTAAATAATGTGGTAATTTAAACTGCGCAAAACTGATAAGGATAAAAATAAGTGCGATACCACCTGTAGTAAGGATCTCAGTTTTTGGAACGTAAGCAAACTTTCCTCGGAAGAGTTCTTTAACACGGGTACTTAAAGCTGCAATTGCCAAGATGGTCCAAGGAAGAAAAACCCATAAAAAAGTATGAAAAAAGAAGAGATAATCGCTACTATTCTTCCCCATTCCTTCGCCGCTTAAACGTTCAAAACTTTGTTCCCAAAAAATAAAGAAAATACCACTACGATCCGTTTTTCCTCTAATTACTTTTTCTGGATGCAAATCAAATTGATGGTAATAAGCATAAAGCATGGGTGATATAGAAATTCCAAAAACAACTAACGCTGCTAGAACTTTCCAATTAAAAAAAACCTTCCAGTTTCGGGTATAAGCAACATGACATAAAATAGGAAGTCCAATGACTAGCAGTGCTATTTGACCTTTAGTAGAAAACGCAATACCCGCACCAAAAGCTCCTAGTAAAATTGAACTAAGTTTACCCTTCTCTATGTAAGTAACCAATTGCCAAATGGCAAAAATGGTAAAGCCAGTTAATACTGCATCAGTACGGACGTCTATAACTCCTAACACCATAGTTTGGGCAGTAAGGAAGATAAGCGCAGCTAGTTTTCCCGTGTGTTTATTGTATAACAAATTACCAAGTCCGTAGCAGCTGAACGCACCTAAAAGCGTTGCCAGTAGCCCAGGGATTCTATAGGCCCAATCATAAATACCGAAAATTTTGTAAGACAAAGCCGCCAACCAATAATGCATATGTGGTTTATCTAAATACTCGTTGGGGCCTTTGAAAAGATTTAGAAAATCATTCTCTTGAACCATTCTCATGGCCATTACTGCGAACTGAGCAGAGTCATTCTCCATCAGCGTTGCGAACAAGCCACAGATGTAAACTAAAATAATGAGTAAAACTAAAAACCAATATCTAAGGTTGGATATCATAAGGCAAGTTTGCGGATTGCAAATATAAATAACTTTGAAAACAACCAACCAAATAGACTACCTAAGAACGCCCCAGTTAGAACATCTAGGGGAAAATGTACGCCAATATAAATTCTACTATAAGCTACCAAACAAGCCCATATTAACAAGACTAGTCCAATGTTCTTTATTTGAGATTTCAATGTTTGCCAAAAGAACAAAGCTAGGGCGAAAGAGTTAGCAGCATGAGCAGAGAAATAACTGAATTTTCCACCACAACGACTTTTCACTAAACGCATTACATCCATTAATTCTGGGTCATGGCAAGGACGTAAACGGCCAATACCATATTTAAAGAAATTACTTAATTGGTCACTTACGGTAATTAATAAGGCTACCGTAATAACTAGTAAAACTGTTTTCTTTAAACCGTATTTTTCAAAAGACAGAAACAACAAACAAACATAGATGGGAATTGCACTTAATTTATTAGAAATGTATTGCCAAAAGAAATCCCATGAGGTGTTACCTAATCCATTCAGATATAAGAAAAACTCTTGATCCCATTGTACAATTTCTTCTAACATACAGGGCTATTCTTCGTATCTTGAAACTTCACGATCATAAAAAGCCGTTGCTGTAGTAATAAGTCCTTCTACTTCTTCTTCAAGATCTTTCTCGTCATCTTTTGAAAATTCTTCCATCCATTCTACCTCATCATTTTCCAGATTGATGATAAACCTAGGATACTCTGTATGAATAACGAATATGGCATTAGGGTAATCTGTATTGTCGCCAAGAATAAATTTTGGTAGCTCCATAAGGACATTAACTATTTTAGATGCATCGGAATTTTAAACTACTTAGACCCTGTAACCGATTCTTCCAGGATAAGTTTTTTTGTTAAATAATTAAATCGAATATACAACATAATGGCCGATGCTGTAAGCCCCACGAGTAGACCCAACCAAATACCTACACTTCCCAATTCTGTATGCAACCCGGTATAATAAGAAACAGGAAAACCTATAAGCCAATACGCTATAAACGTGATTAATGTTGGAATCTTAACATCTTGCAATCCTCGCAGTGCTCCTAAAACCACCACCTGTACTCCATCTGAAATTTGAAAAAATGCAGCAACAAAAAGTAATTGGGCTGCAAGAGCTATAACGGCTGTATTATCAACCAGATTTAAGGCATCATCCAAATCTAGATAGATAGTAGGGAACCAATTACGGCCTAGAAGGAAAAGTAATGCAAACACAATTTCTAATAAAAATGTAAGAAAAAAGATAGATTGGGCAATTCTTCTTAATTCTCCAAAGCATTTTAATCCTTTCTGGTTTCCAACGCGTATCATAGCCGCAACCCCTAAGCCCATTCCAAACATAAACGTCATACTGCTTAGGTTCAGTGCAATTTGGTTAGCGGCTTGGGGATTCTTACCCAATACCCCACTTAGCCAGATAGCTGCTGTAAAAATGGCTACCTCAAAAAACATTTGTAAAGCGGAAGGAAAACCAAGAGCAATTATCTTGTTCACGACCACTTTCTCGATTTTTCTAAAGTTAAATCCAGTTACATATGGTTGAAATTTGTCCTTACTTTTTAACAATAACCAGATATAAATAACCATAATTACTCTTGAAATTAAGGTTCCTATTGCAGCTCCTACAATGCCCATTTCAGGAAATCCAAAAGAACCAAAAATCAATAAATAATTGAGTATTATATTTACTACGTTAGCAATAATAGTTGCATACATAGGATACCTTGTCTGTGACAAGCCTTCTGAGAATTGCTTAAACGCCTGAAAAATAATTAGTGGAACTAAAGAAAAAGCTACTAAATCTAAATAGGGCATAGCCAATTCCACCACCTCAATAGGCTGCTTCATCAAATACATTAATGGCTTAGCTAATAGTATAATACCAAAGAGTGATACTCCTAATATGGTACAAAGCACTAAACCATGTTTTAATGCACTTTTAGCATCCCCTCTATTACTAGCCCCATCTGCTTCTGCCACTAATGGTGTAATTGCAGTAGAAAACCCAATACCCAAAGACATTGCTATAAAAACAAAACTGTTACCAAGGGATACAGCTGCCAACTCCGCAGTACCTAATTGGCCTACCATTATATTATCTGCAAACTGGACAAAAGTATGTCCTAACATTCCTAATATAACAGGAACGGATAGCTTAATATTATATTTAAACTCTTTAGTGTAGTTGCGAAACAAAAGAAGTGCTTTTTTGGAATGACAAATATACTTTTAAAAAACAGTAAAGTATTCTAAACAAGCTAAAATCAAAATAACAGCAAGTAAAAAATTGAGTAATTGAAACGACTTATACTAATCCATTCTTTTAGCTTCATTCCAGTACACGTCCATCTCCTCCAAACTCATTTCCTGAAGTAATTTTCCTTTTTTGGAAGATTCCGTTTCTAGATATTGAAAACGGTTTATAAATTTTTTATTAGTTCTTTCTAGCGCATTTTCAGGATTAATCCCTAGAAAACGGGCGTAATTAATCATTGAAAAAAGAACATCACCAAACTCAGCTTCCATCTTATTAACATCACCTGCATTTACCTCTTCTTTTAGTTCTGCCAACTCTTCTTGTACCTTTTCAAAAACCTGTTCCGGATGTTCCCAATCAAAACCCACGCCTGCAACTTTTTCTTGAATCCGACTTGCTTTTACCAAAGCGGGTAAACTTTTAGGAACTCCTTCTAAAACACTTTTTTTACCTTCCTTCAATTTCAACAGTTCCCAATTCCTCTTTACATCTGCTTCATTAGCAACTTCAACATCTCCATAAATATGCGGATGTCTATGAATTAATTTCTCGCAGATTGCATTCGCTACATCGGCAATATCAAAATCGTTGGTTTCTGACCCGATTTTTGAGTAAAAAACAATATGTAATAAGATATCACCCAACTCATTCTTTACTTCATCCAAATCATTGTCCAAAATAGCATCACCTAATTCGTAAACTTCCTCTATGGTAAGATGTCTTAAACTTTGCAGGGTTTGCTTTTTATCCCATGGACATTGTGCTCTAAGCTCCTCCATTATAGTCAACAGACGGTCTACCGCCTTTAACTGTTCCTCTCTTGAATGCATCCCATTTTATTTTGTATAAAATTACAAATTACCACTATTCCAGGTACCCATTATAATTATTAATTTAAAGCATAGAATATTACGATGTACTGTCATAAGCAACTCTCGTTGAACAAATCTAAATACTATTTTAAGGTCTGTATTAAAATCCGCATATCGTTAGCCTGCAAAATAACTTCCTATATTCTATTGAAACTATTATACATCAATCGATTGCCCTATATTTTAATATAAAAATTAAGCGTATTTTAAGACCTTGAACATAAATCATGGGTATGAAATCAATCACACTTCTTTTAGCCATAGTAGGCATGAGTTTTTCCTGTACCACTCAACCAAAAGAAATTATAGCAAAAGGTGCTGAATTAGTTTTGGTAGCAGACGGATATGCCTTTACCGAAGGTCCAGCCTCCGATCAAGCAGGCAACGTTTATTTTACTGACCAGCCCAACAACAGCATCTTAAAATGGGACGAAAAAACCAATACTGTTTCTACCTTTATGAAACCTGCTGGCCGTGCCAATGGACTTTATTTTGACAATAAAGGAAATCTTTTGGCTGCTGCCGATGAAAAAAATGAACTTTGGAGCATTGCCGTGGATAAAAGCAGTAAGGTTCTAATCAATCAATTTAAAAATAATAAATTCAATGGTCCCAATGATATTTGGGTAGACCAAAAAGGAGGTGTTTATTTTGCGGACCCTTATTACCAAAGACCCTATTGGGAGCGTAAAGAACCTGAAATGGACTCACAGTTGGTCTACTACGTGGCGCCCAACAGTTCGGAAGTAAAAATAACTGCAATCGATTTCGTACGCCCTAACGGAATCATAGGAACTTCTGATGGGAAAACCTTATATATTGCGGATATAGGAGATGAAAAAATCTATTCCTACCCTATAGGTACTAATGGGAAATTAGGAAAAAGACAAATTTTCACCAACATGGGTTCCGATGGGATGACGATAGATAACCAAGGTAATGTTTACTTAACCGGAGATGGAGTTTCCATTTTTGATGCTAAAGGAAATCTAATAGAACACATTGCTATTGGTACGGATTGGACTGCTAATGTTACTTTTGGAGGAAAAGAGCAGAATGTACTGTTCATTACAGCTTCCAAAGCTGTTTACAAACTAGAAATGAATGTAAAAGGTGTTCGGTGGTAAATTCTAAGTACTAAACCTAAGACAAATTCACTGTCTATCGTATTTATAATTAAGAACACCTGGCAGGTTATCTCCTAAATTTTCTGTGAGGGTTGTTCCACTTAAACTGAAAGCAGAAAAACTACTATCATTCAGGTTTAATTGATTATTTGTAAAGATATAATT
>CALHVP010000224.1 GCA_938038975.1 uncultured Maribacter sp.
ACTCTTATATGAAGAAGAAGTAATGATTTTATCTGCAGTTAGTAAAGCCCTAGCAAAATTATCAGCACCACCAATATGCGCATGAAACACATCATCTAAATCAGTAGAATTTCTTCTTATTTTAGCATCAAAATTCACTCCACCTCCTTGAAGGCCTCCGGCTTCAAGAAAAACCAACATCGCCTCCGTTGTTTCTAGAATATTATTAGGAAACTGATCTGTATCCCATCCATTTTGATAATCACCACGATTGGCATCTAAGCTTCCTAGCATCCCTGCTTTAGCAGCTACTGCTATCTCGTGCTGAAACGTATGTTGTGCCAAGGTAGCATGATTTACCTCTATATTAATCTTAAAATCTTTATCAAGACCATACTCTTTTAGGAAACCAATAGCTGTAGCAGTATCAAAATCATACTGATGTTTACTTGGCTCCATTGGTTTTGGCTCAATAAAGAAATTACCTTTAAACCCTTGACTTCTTGCATAATCTCTTGCCATGCCTAAAAACTGACCCATATGATCCAATTCTCTACCCATATCTGTATTTAACAGCGACATATATCCTTCGCGACCTCCCCAGAACACATAGTTCTCTCCGTCTAGGGCGATAGTAGCATCCAAGGCCAATTTTATTTGTCCACCAGCTCTTGCCAGCACATTAAAATCTGGATTAGTAGCTGCCCCATTCATGTACCTAGGATTGGAAAAACAGTTAGCCGTACCCCATAATAATTTAATGCCTGAAGCTGCTTTCTTTTCTTTTATATAATCAGTAATAGTAGCCAAACGATGCTCCGATTCCGCAAAAGTTGCCCCTTCCTGAATAAGATCAAAATCATGAAAGCAGAAATAATCAAAACCCATTTTACCTATAAATTCAAAAGCTGCATCTGCCTTATCTTTTGCAGCTTGAATGGGGTCTGAAGATGTATCCCATTCAAAATTTTGCGTCCCAGGTCCAAAAGGATCTGCGCCTTGTCCGCAGAAGGTATGCCAATAGGCAACTGCAAACTTAAAGTGGTCTCGCATAGATTTTCCTGCAACTACTTGCTCTGGATTATAATATTTAAAAGCCAAAGGGTTATCCGATTCTTTTCCTTCAAACTTAATTTCACCAATACCTTTAAAATATTCCTTGTCTCCTATTAATGCCATATTATTTATTATTTAAAACTAGTTCTAATTCGTTTTTCCATTTCTCATACGCCTTTGTATACTGTAATTTATTCTTAGAAGGAGCATAGGTCATCACATAATCATTTTCCATAATCTGTTTTCCAAAAGCCGCAAAATCACCTTTATGAAGGTCCGCGGCTCGTGCAGCACCAATAGCTCCTGTTGTGCTATATATTTCAATTTCGTGTGAAATAAGGGTAGCTACAGTATTTGAAAATATCTCTGAACGAAATAGGTTATCATTTCCTGCCCGAATAACCTTTATCTGGCTCCCATCCGATTTTAGAATATCCATTCCGTAAACAAATGAAAAAGCAATTCCTTCTAAAGCAGCTCTGCATAAATGCCCTTTATTGTGATTATTCAAGTTCAAATTAGTAACTCTGGTTCCAATATCTATATTATTCAACATCCGCTCTGAACCATTACCAAAAGGAAGAATGCATACCCCATCTGATCCAACTGGGACCTCAGTAGCCAAATCATTCATTTCTTGGTAGGATGCAACATCTAAATTATTTAATAGCCAGCGGTATTGAATTCCTGCACCATTTATACAAAGCAACTTCCCAATACGCAAAGCTTTGTCTTTTTCATAATTAACATGGGCGAAATTATTTATCCTCGCATACTCCTTTACAGAGAGACTATCTGTTACGGCATAAACAACACCAGATGTTCCACCTGTAGCAGCCACCTCACCTGGATTAAATACGTTTAAAGAGAGTGCATTATTAGGCTGATCTCCAGCTCTATACAAAATTGGTGTTCCTAATTGAAGTCCGCTTTCTAATGACCCTTTAGAATTTACACTACTCTGTTTTGAAAATGTAGGTACAATATTTGGAACTAGCTTATTTTGAAAACCATAATGATTCATTAAATTAGCTGCTAACTCGTCTTTGCTGAAATCCCAAAAAACACCTTCAGACAAACCTGAAACCGTTGTATTCATTACACCTGATAACCGGTATGCTATGTAGTCTCCCGGAAGCATGAATTTATGCACTTGAGCGTAAATTTTTGGCTCGTTTTCCTTTACCCATTTAAGTTTAGAAGCTGTGAAATTAGAGGGGGAATTAAGCAAATGTCTTGCGCAATTTTCTTCTCCTATTTCCTCAAAAGCTTGTTGACCAATCTCTACCGCCCTACTATCACACCAAATAATAGAATTACGTAAAACCTTACCTTCTACATCTAGTAATACAAGGCCATGCATTTGATAGGAGATACCAATACCTACAATATTTTTATCCGATACCTTATATTCTTTTTTAATTCTTAAAATACCTGCACATACATGCGACCACCACTCTTCAGGATTTTGTTCTGCCCAACCGTTTTCTATAGCCAGCATTGACATTTCTTCTTCAGGCTCTTGTACGACGCCTAAACTTTTTCCTGTATCTACATTAACTAGTGCAACTTTTATTGAAGAACTACCAATATCCAGACCCAAATAATACATGTGCGTGTTTTAAGTATATACCAAAACAGTTCGGTTCTTTAAAAATAAACCAAAAGCAGCATACTAAGAGCAGCCCTAGTAAATATTGTAACTTCAGCAACGATTAAATCAAATAACATTAAATTCATAACCACCTAATTATTAATATTTTAATTTAAAATTATTAATATATCATAGGTGTCGAAAACGCTTTCGTACAAATATAGAACTTGCTTACAAATACATGTCAAAAGGATTCTTTATTACAGACGTTCTAACTTTGTTAGTGCCTCAGACTTAGAGTTTACATTTAACTTTAAATAGATATTCTGAATATGAAAATTGACTGTACTTGTGGTTACAAATAACTTGTCCGCAATAATTTTATAAGTAGCACCTTTAAAGAGGTAATCTACAATTTGATTTTCTCTATCTGAAAAGAAGGTGAACGATTTTTTATGAAAATTAGCTACTACTTTCTTTACAATATCAGTACTCATTACAGCTCCTTCACTCCTGATACTTGTTAGAGCATGATCCAATTTATCAGCACTCATAGGCTTGGTAAGATATCCGTTTGCACCTTGTTTAAATGCTTTTTTGATGATATCAAAATCATTAATAGTACTGATCATAATTACCTGAACATTCTTGTCTTTCTTTCTAAATAAACGAATGGAATCAATACCGCTAATTCCTTTTAAACTTACTTCTGCAAAAATAATATCAGGTTTGGTAGTTTTAAATTCTTTTAAAGCTTTCTGAACATCCGTATACATTCCTACCAACAAATAGTCGGTAAAACCTTCTAAGTAATCTTGATAAGCAGCACTTAAAGCTTCATTTTTTTCTATAACGATAATCTTTAGTTTTTGAGTTTTCATAATATAGGGTTAGTATGCATCGTATTCAATTTGAATACGATAGCAATGGTTAGTAGTATATTAAGTTTAGGTAGTTGTAAAAAAATTCACATGAAAATAGCAACCAAAAGGACACAACAGTTGTATCATTATTTTAAAATAATACAAATGAATAGTCAATACTAAGCGTTTTTAAAATACCTGTAATCAACGACCTCGACCCATGGGTATAAGGTATGCGTATGAAAACACATTTTATATCTCGAGGCAAGCCTCTGGGAATTAAAACCCTCAATGAGGGATTAAATCAAGCTTATCTCTTTGATAGGTAGCTAAAATCAATAAAAATTTCCTTATCCAAGCGGTATCCTTGTACAAGAGTGATGTAAAAATTGATACGCTTGTAAAACAGATTTCTGTTTATTAAAAAAATGGGGAAGTAGCATTTTGAGCCGGTGAATTGCCGTTCTTTTTTCAGTGGAAAATGATAAGTAAAATTGTTGCATACTCTTGGGGGGATTTGGGATGAATACTAAATTTATATCTCTTTGGTTTTAGAAATATAATTAATAACAAAATATCTTAGTTGAATTTGTAACTATTTTCGTTTAAATACATAATCATACAGCCATTTGTCGATAAAAGTGTAGTTGACCGTATTTTTTAAAACCCAAAAACAACCGAATAGAAATAAAAAAAGGAGGTCTGGCCATCCCCCCGGATACCTTTCCTCCTCTTATTGACAATTCACTAAAACATATAAATATTAAAAAACCAAATACATTCTTGTTCTCTTTGCACTATTCCTCTCTACTATAATACGCCTCATCATCTTCATATAAATTAGAAGCTGTGGCAGTAGCGTGATCAACCTGCATAATCCATTTTTCATCTCTATACTTACCTCCTAAATCCGATACAGAAGCAACTTGCGCTTCTTGTTTTGCATCATAATCCGCCAAATAGACATAGTGCAAACCATTTTCTTTATTATAAAATTGCTTTGGCTCTAAGCCCTTTTTCTCTAAGCTTTCTACAAAAGCATTTAAATATTTTTTATTCTTATATACGTTAGCAATTACATAAAATCCAGATTTAACTCCAATAGCATCTGCATCTCCCAACACTTTTACTGGTAGCTTAGAGTATTCCTTGGCATCAAAATCATGGAATTTACTTGCTCGCTTATCTTCTGTAGTAGTACTAGCTAAATACGTTTCTTCTTGTGCACTATAGTTCTGTAAACTAGACTTTATATTGTCTTTAATATCATTACGTAAAAGTCTTACAATAGTCTCAAACCTATCCTCAAAAGCTGCGATACGAGATGCTTCTATAGAATCTTGTCGTATCATAAGCTCATCTAGGATAAGCTTATTCTGATAGGCCAAGGTATTTTCGTCTAGCGTTCCACTGGCCATTTTTTGATTAAACTTCGCCTTTTTTTGTTCTTTATTTCTTTCTGCTAACAAGTCAGAAATTTGTTCTTCATAGTTTCGTACAATACGGTCTATCTTAGCATCATTAGAACTATCCACATAACTATTAGCCATACTATTATCATCCTTAAATGTATACGCTAAAGACAATTCGTGATTCCATCCTAAATTAGCTTCCTGCTGTGAGAGGTCCTTTTCCATTAAATAACCCAAAGACATCGTTTTACTCAAATTAAAACCAACTCCAGCAGACATACCATACTCCTGATCTAAAGTGGTTTGCAACCAACCATAATTAGGCATATCCAAGACTAAAGAGCCTAAGTAATACAGACTACCATCTAGATTTTGACCTAATTGTCCCAGTGGCATTAACCTTGCATTTTGAAAAAGACCTCTTGAGGCTTGAAATTCGTGTGTATACTGCACAGATGCCTTGATGCTATTTATTGATAAATTAGTAATAAACTCATCTGTAGTCTGGTTGTACCTAAACAAGTCTTCAGCATAAACCCCAAAATCAAAATTACCTAAGGATAGGTTCATCCCGGGCTGTATAGCAATCTTACTTTCCTTACGTGCATCAGATATTGTAGGGTCCTGTTCAGCAATTACTACTCTATTTTTATCTACACCTTTATTCACATAGGTGATATTAGTTCCAAACGCCAAGGTACTATTAGCACCTAAGCTTACAGACGTGGCATAATTTGCGTTAAATCCAAATTCTTGTATAACACCAGATGATTGACTATAAACTCCAATACCTACTGCTGTGTGATCGTTTAACTTATTACTAAAGCCTAAAAAGTAATTTTGGCTATTATCGTCAAACGTAGCGTATTGATTTCTATGTAAAATATTTAAGTAAGATTTGTTTTCCCGCACCAAAGAAAAGGTAGGGTTAATTAAAAACCTGTTAAAGAATAATTGATTGTGATATGCCCCAGAGGTAGCAATCTCTGTCTTGGCTTCTTGAGCAAGCACAGGTACACTTCCTGTTATTGTAGCTAGAATTAAAAAGAGAGCTATTCTTACGGCAATTTTATTTGTGAAGTCCATTTGAATATTTTTTATGTTTTTAGGTAAAATGATGTCTTACAAAAGTCTATATCCATTTAAATAGGAATCAAGAACTGATGTTATAGGTACAATTACAAGCGCATTATTAAGGTTGGGTATTCCTAGCGCAAAATCAGCTTAGGCCTACTCGTCCTCAAATACGGAAGATGAATAATTTTCTTGCCCAGTAGTATGAAGAGCCTCCAACAAACGAAAATCTGTTTCTGTAGCGTTGCGTTTTTCACCTAGATAGGTATAGGCAATCTTGCGAACTGAGTTTTTACCACTAGTTCTATTAGATACTACATAAGCCATTCCATTTTGTGGCTCTATTTGTAGTGTAAATTCGTTTTGGTTACTATTAATAGAGCTACCCATGTTTATAGCTAGTCCAACACTTTTTTCAGTTACAACAACAGAATATACATCTAAACCACCATATCCTTTATGACCTTCAGATGCAAAGACCAATGTATTATCTTTTAGTAGTTTAGGATACATATCATTTTGATTCGTGTTTACCTTCGTTCCAAGGTTTCTAGCAGACCCTACCCTACCGCTACTGCTAATATTAGAAACATAAATATCATATTCCCCAAATGTACCTGGCATATCAGAGGCGAAGAATAGTCGTTTCCCATCTGGGGATACTGCGGGGTGAACCGCCGAGTACTCTTTAGGACATAAAGCAAGTTCCCTCACAGTCTTCCATTCGCCTTTTACTTTATCGGCACGATACACCTTATGAACCGGTTCTTTTTTAGAAAATATCCCAGTGGTTGGCTTTACGAAAACCGTTTTACTATAATAAGCGGTTTGCCCATCCTTTGTTAGGGAAATTGGAGTTTTATAATCCAGCTTACCCATTTTATCCTTAGCAGCCTTTTTAGATCCATTCGTTTCAACGGGCTGCCTTACAGCTAATTCTTCTCGTTCTAAATTTAGCTGAAGTGGCCTGAATTTATCTCTATAAGAAACGCTGGTTTTTTTAGGGGAAGCCTGTGTCATCTGGTAGTCAGCATGCACTAATTCTGTCCAATTCTCTTCTGTTTCCTCCATTTTGGAGTCTTTCTTACCAAGTTTAGAAACGGCATGGTCATATCGTTTTTGATACGAGCTACCTAATAATCCATCGGTACTCAAATCAATTAATCTATCATACCAAAACAGTGCTTGTTCATAGTTCTTAGCTAAGAAATTTGCATTTCCAAGGTCTTGGTAGATTTCCTTTTCCGTATATCCCATGGATTTCATTTCCTTGAAATTTTCCATTCGTTTTACGGCAGCATCCATTTTGTGTTTATCCATAGATGCAAAAGAAGTTCCTTGAGCATTCATTGTCATGCAACACAACACTGTAAGACATCCAATGGATACTCTCTGATGTAAAATATTCCTCATGATATTAAGATTTTGGGGTTATACCTCAAAGTTGCAAAAAGGTTTTTACCCAATACTTAATAAAAATTCATAGGTTTTTGATGTTTTCAAGGAAGAATGATGAAAAACATAGGATAATGTGA
>CALHVP010000225.1 GCA_938038975.1 uncultured Maribacter sp.
CTATGAAATCTAACCTAGAAAATATTATTTTACAGTCGTTGAAGTATTTGCAACACTACCATTAAAATCATTGAGCACTTCTGTTAAAACAACATCGATTTCCTCGCGGATTTCGTGTGCGTATTCTAAGTACATAAACACCGCTGCAATACAAGCAAAAACCACAATAATATCTGTTAATATACCTGTGTTGAATTTTGGTTTGTGAATAATCATTTTTGCAAGGTGTTGGTTGTCAGATATAAAGATATGGGTAATAAATTAAATTAACAAATTTTTAAGAAGTTGATTAATCACTGTAAAAATATAAGGAGGACTATTGAAACATAATAAGCACTGCACCCAACGCAGTAAGTACGAGTATCATTTTTCTAAAAAAAGCCTCATTTATGAATTTAATGATTTTTATTCCCAGAAGAAACCCTAAAAGTATACCAGGCAATAGCTTTATGTTTAACAGTATAGTTTCTTCTGAAATAGTTTCCCAAACGAAAAAATGAAAAGGCAGTTTTATGATGTTGATAATCAAAAACAACCAAGCTGCAGTTCCTATAAAATGATTTTTTGGTAATCTCATGGCCAAAAAATAAATATTTGTAAAAGCGCCAGCTAAATTACCAACCATGGTCGTGATTCCAGCAATGACACCAATACTACTTGAAAAAGCAATATGTTTAGGAACAGCTTTATTCTTTTTACGATCCCACCAATACATCATAAAAACAGTAATAAGAATAATAATTGCCATGCCTGTTTTAAACAAGGATTCTGGTAAATCTTTACCCACATATACACCAATAAAAATCCCAATAACCATCCAAGGCAGCACCTTAAATACATATTTCCATTGGGTATGTCTATTATAATAAATGACTGCAAAGATGTCTGCTAAAACAAGCAGAGGAACAACGAGCCCCGTAGATTCCTTAGCACCAAACGCTAGCGCCATGAAGGTAACATTGATAACCGCAATACCCTTTATACCTGCTTTGGAAAGGCCAATTACAAATGCCGCTGCGCTGGCAAGTATCCACGATGTTAGGGAAATTTCCATAGTTGTTAATATGAGCACCTTGGGTGTTGGGCGAACAAAGGGCAAAAGTATCCTAAATTATTTTATCTTTAATCGTTAACTAACAACCAAACCATGGAATTAAGCACCTTGGACTATACTTTTATTATAGTCTTCTTCTCAATTGTATTAGGAATAGGAATTTACGTTTCTAAAAAATCAGGTAAAAATTCTACCGAGTTTTTTCTTTCAGGACGAACAATGCCTTGGTGGTTGTTAGGGCTATCAATGGTGGCAACTACGTTTTCTACAGATACACCCAATTTGGTAACGGATATTGTTCGTACTTCAGGTGTTTCCGGAAACTGGGTTTGGTGGTGTTTCTTACTTACAGGTATGCTAACTGTTTTCGTGTATGCAAAGCTTTGGAGAAAATCCAATGTGAATACAGATCTAGAATTTTATGAAATGCGTTATGGAGGAAAGCCTGCTAGTTTTTTAAGGAAATTTAGAGCCATTTATTTAGGAGGTCTTTTTAATATCATAACCATGGCTTCTGTAACGTTAGCTGCTATTAAAATTGGAGGAATAATGTTAGGATTGGAGCCTTGGCAAACGGTTGTAGGAGCTGGCTTAATTACGGTTACATTTAGTGCCTTAGGAGGTTTTAAAGGCGTGGTGTATACCGATTTTCTTTTGTTTTTCGTAGCTATGGCAGGTGCTATTGGAGCCGCTTTCTATTTGGTAAATATTCCTGAGGTTGGAGGAATTGATGCATTGATGGCAAATGAGAACGTTGTTGATAAACTATCTATTCTTCCAGATTTTAGTGATCGTAAAGCATTAATAACATTGTTAATTATACCGCTTGCGGTTCAATGGTGGAGTTCTTGGTATCCAGGAGCAGAGCCAGGTGGTGGTGGGTATATTGCCCAGCGTATGCTGGCAG
This sequence comes from uncultured Maribacter sp., assembly GCA_938038975.1. Taxonomy (GTDB): domain Bacteria; phylum Bacteroidota; class Bacteroidia; order Flavobacteriales; family Flavobacteriaceae; genus Maribacter. Next base: position 1,962 of record CALHVP010000225.1, read on the forward strand.
CAAAAGATGAAAACCATGCCATAGGGGCAACCTTCTTCTTTAATATAATGCATTACGCTTTACGACCTTGGCCGTGGATTTTAGTAGCATTGGCTTCTTTGGTGGTATATCCAGATGTTGCGAGTATCGCCGCAGCTTTCCCAAACATTGAAGAAAGTAAATTAGGTCATGATTTAGCCTATTCGGCAATGCTAACCAAATTACCAAGCGGACTTTTAGGGGTGGTATTAGCGTCATTAATAGCTGCGTATATGAGTACAATTTCTACCCAGCTAAATTGGGGTTCATCTTACATTGTTTTTGATTTCTATAAGAGACAAATAAACCCAAATGCTACAGAAAAACAAATGGTAGCCGTTGGAAGAATTTCTACAATAGTTCTAATGGTGCTCAGTGCATTATTTGCACTAACGCTTCAGAATGCTTTTGAAATTTTTGACTTATTAATAAAATTTGGTGCTGGAACAGGTTTAGTGTTTATCCTAAGATGGTTCTGGTGGCGTATAAACGCATGGAGTGAGATTGCTGCAATGTTTGCTTCTGGTATTATTGTTATTGGCTTAGCTAAAACTAGTTTGGGGGAAATGTTATTTGCACCAGAGACGGGTGTTTTTCCAGATTGGGCAGAATACCCTTTTGTAGTTTTAGTAACTACAGCTATTTGGATGGCGGTTACGATACTAACAAAACCAGAATCTGATGAGACCTTACGCAGCTTTTATAGAAAAACCCAACCTGGAGGGCCAGGATGGTCAAAAGTGGTACGTAAAGCTAAGGATGATAAGGTTGAAATAATTGAGAGAAATGAGAAGTGGAGTGTGCCTTCTGGTATTACGGCCATGTTTTTAGGAATAGCGCTTATTTACTCTATTATGTTTGCTACAGGATATTGGATTTATGGAGAAACAACTTTAGCGCTTACCTTAACAGGTGTTTCTGCTATAGCAGCATTTTTACTTGTGAAAGCTTGGAATAGAATGAAGGGTAATTTATTATAATCTTAGAGTACATAAGGAAGCCCTGTTGGTAATAAAATTTCAAAAGGGCCAAAAAACATACGTAAGTAATAACCATAAAAACCACCACTAATGAAAGACAGAATTCTCTCGGTTGATATTTTTAGAGGAGCTACGATTATTCTAATGGTTTTGGTAAATACACCGGGAACTTGGTCTAACGTTTACGCTCCTTTTTTGCACGCACCTTGGCATGGGTATACGCCTACAGATTTAGTATTTCCTTTTTTCTTATTTATAGTAGGCACATCAATAGCTTTCTCATATAACAACAGAAAAATAGATTCAGGTGTATATAAGAAAATCACCATAAGAAGTCTAAAGCTTATTGGACTGGGTCTTTTTTTAGGTGCGTTTTTAATTAGCTTTCCTTTCTTTAAAGATTTTTCAGATATACGTTTCCCAGGTGTGTTACAACGTATTGGTGTTGTTTTCTTCTTTGCAGCCATACTCTTTATTAATTTTAGATGGAAGACACTAATTGGAATAACGATTGCTCTGCTTGTAGGGTATTGGTTGCTTATGACGCTAGTCCCGGTTAACGGTATAGCATCTACTTTGGATAGGGCTCCTAACAACTTGGCCAATTGGATAGATGTAACTGTTTTTGGTTCTCATAACTATAAAGCAGATTATGACCCAGAAGGTTTGTTAAGTACTATACCTTCCATTACTAGTGCGCTATTAGGAATTTTTACAGGACTGGTTTTAATCTCGAAGCAAACAAAAAAAGCAACAATTTTAGTAGGAATAGGTGGGAGCCTTTTAATCATTGGTCACCTTTGGGATTTAGTTTTCCCTATTAATAAAGCGTTGTGGACAAGCAGTTTTGTACTGGTTACTGCAGGCTGGGCCAATCTCGTTTTAGCCTTAATTTATTATCTAACGGATGTAAAAAAGCTACAATTTGGAAGCATATTTAGATACGCAGGAGCTAATGCTATAGTAGTATATTTTTTGTCAAGCTTTATTGCTAAAATTATGGGCCAGATAAAAGTGGGTGACACCTCTTTACATGGGTGGCTTTTTAATACTGTTTATGTGCACGACTTCATTTCTTTGGAATCATCATCTTTGCTGTACGGGCTGTCCGTTGTTGGCTTTTACTGTCTGTTGGCGTATGTACTGTACCAACGAAAGATATTCATAAAAGTATGATGGTAAAGCCGCTGTTTCCTTTCAAAGTTTTATTGGTTCTTTTTTTATCATCAATCTGTAATGTACAAACCGTTTTTGGTCAGGAAGATTACCAAAAAGGCTATGTAATCACTACTAAAAACGATACATTAGGTGGCCTGATAAGCGACCGTAAGCTAGGGTCTTTTGGTGGTATTCATGAAAAAGTAAAACTGAAAGGAAAAGGATTAAAGAAACGATTTGTTCCAAAGAATATAGAGGCCTATAAAAAAGGGAATACTGCATACAAAACAATGTTTTTGGATGGGGAATATGAATTTATGCGTTTAGAAATAGAAGGGTATATTTCTCACTATATATATGAACTTCAAGAACAGGGAGAACAAATGGTCCTTGAGGTGGATTATTTTACAAAAGGAAATAGTGCAAATTTAATCAGAGTCACCCAAGGAATATTTGGAATCAAAAGAAAACGAATGATTTCATTTTTTAGCGATTGTCCACCGCTAGCAGAAAAATTAAAAAATAAAGAGTTTAAATATGCTTTTGAACTTGTAGCTTTTTATAACGAATGGAAAGAGAGTCAAAAAATGTATTAGGGACAGCTTTGTGTTCCTGTTGTTTTGAACCTAGAACGGGATTTTATAGAGATGGTTT
>CALHVP010000226.1 GCA_938038975.1 uncultured Maribacter sp.
TAACAAGTAGAGATTTTCTTTAATATTTTGTTGACGTTCAATGGAACGCAGAATCCTTTCCTGCTCAGGAAGCTCAGCGTAGGAAAGATCTACCTCATTGCTTTGCTTGTTCAACTGTTTTCTGGAAATAGCCAACTGAGATTCATAAACCTTTACGGTTTTTGCGATATTATCCCGAGAATAATCCAATAGTTCCGATATATTTTTTAACTCAGGATGATTAGCACTTACGGACAATTCGAGTTTTTGACGTTCGCGGACCATCTCGTTATACTTATCTACCAAACTATTTAATGCGGTATTGGCCAAGCCAATATCTGCGGGCAACAAATTATAATCCCCTTTTGTTAATACAGTTTTCTTCAAAAGTCTTAACAGGGATATTTGGGTTTCAAGTTTTAATAAATCGTCCTCTGCACCTGATTTGCGCTGAAGATTGGCACTTGCATCAGTCTCAATATAAGAAAGGTTTTGTGATACTTTAAAATTCATTTTCCTAGCCTCTATGGAGTCTAACTCCTTAGAAAGACTTTTAAAACGTTCGTCGATAATTTCCAACGTATGCTTACTTACCAATTGTTTGTCACCTATGCCATCCATTTCAAAACTTCTAACAATAGCGTCCAAAATAGATTCTGATAGATTTTTAGATTGCCCTTTTAAGGATAAGCTAAGCACATCACTTTCTTTTTCCGAAGTGCCAATATTAAGTTTTTCGGATAACTCCATAGCTGTAGACCTCATAGGTTTTAATACCACTTTGTATTTGTTATCCTTAAACCTACTAATGTTTATATCCTTAGCTAATGATAAGCCAAAAGGTAGAATACCCTTTAATGTTTCTATACTAACATCATAAGGAACTACATATTTTTTACCTGGTTTGTCCGTAATATGGTAGCCATCGGCATACATCTTAATTTCATATTCTAGAGGTTTTTCCAGCTCTTGCTCCGTAACATTCTTAACGATAACAAAAGGAGCAAACTGAATTTGCTGATAACTAAAATCAGAATATTTAAAATAATCAATATCTAAGTTTAACTCGTTCACCACATTATTAAGAAGGCGATTTGATTTCAAGACCTCTATATGGTTTTCAAGATTCAGCTTTAGATTTTGACTATTTGAGATTACATCCTTTTGTATAACTTTTGCTTCTTGATCACTGTCTAGAATTTTGATTTTTGCCACTGATGTATATGTTCTTGGCGCATATTTCTCGTAGGAATAGCCCATGGTCAAAAACAAGGCACAGCTAAGAATAAACCAAGGCCAGTATTTTAGATACTTTAGCACTAAATCTTTGAAAGCGATTGGTTTATCATCTTCATCGAAATCTAATATGTAGGGTGTGTTTTTCATTATGTTCTCATACTAAGGTTTCTAACCTCATACCATTTAACGGAAATTAGCCCATTAAAATAAATGTGAAAAAAGTATTACACAAACAACACTAAAAGCATTATCTGTATACTAATTAATTACTGTCGAAATTAGACAGAAAGTAAAACTAAGAGTTAATACGGGACTACATTCTATAAATCGTTGAACTCTAATATATTATCGACAATACGTGTAGCGGTGTTACCATCCCATAAGTGCGGTATCTTACCTTTCTTCCAATTACCGGAAAAGAGTAATTCCATAGCTGGTTTAATAGCTTCTGGATTTGTACCTAAAAGCTCATTAGTTCCCTCTGTAATGGTTTCTGGTCGTTCTGTGTTATCACGCAAGGTCATACATGGTATACCCATAACCGTAGTTTCTTCTGTAATACCTCCTGAATCTGTAATAACAGCTTTAGAACGTTCCACTAAATAATTAAATTCTAAATAACCTAAAGGATCAATTAGATGTAACCTATCATGATGAATATTTAAATTTTGCAGAATTTTAGCTGTCCTCGGATGTACAGGAAAAACTAATGGAAGGTTATTGGAATGTGCGATAATTTCATCTAACAATGACTTTAACTTGCTTTCTTCATCTACATTGGCAGGACGATGCAAAGTCATCACTATGTACTCTTGGTTTTGTAAATTCAACGTTTCCCAAATTTTGGGTTTTCTGAAGTTAGGACGCTGTTTCAATAATGTATCTATCATTGTATTACCTACATACATAATTGCCTCATCAGCTACCCCACTCTTTTTTAAGTTCGCATTTGCTATTTTCGAAGTAGTAAAAAAATAGTTTGTAATTGCATCTGTTACCAACCTATTAATTTCTTCGGGCATTGTCCAATCATAAGAGCGTATTCCACCTTCTACATGAGCAACCTTGGTATGTAATTTTTGTGATGTAATAGCACATGCCATAGTTGAAGTAACATCCCCTACTACAAGAACTAAATCTGCTGGGTTTTCCATAAGTTCTTTCTCAAACCTAACCATGATGTTCGCAGTTTGTTCTGCCTGGCTTCCTCCACCAGCTTCTAAATTTTTATGTGGTTCAGGTATCTCTAATTGATCAAAGAAATTACCAGACATCTTATTATCATAATGCTGCCCTGTATGAACTAATCTGTAGGTTATAGCCTTACCTATATCCTGTGCTGATTTTATCGCATGAATTATAGGTGCTATTTTCATAAAATTAGGCCTTGCTCCAGCAATCAATGTAATTTTCTTCATTCTTTTTAATTTAAGTTTACTGTCTCTACCTTAGTCCAATCGGTATTATCAATTGCATTTTTTAAGTCTATAAAATCAAATTCATTGAGCCATTTTTCAAGTTTTGGCTTGCATGATTTTAATCCTACATATGACTTAAATTTTCTTGCTTGTGATAGACCTTCTAAAATAGGCTGATTATGATCAAAATCTCTTGGATGAAAATAGGTCATTACGTAGTCCGATTTTTGAGTGAATTTTTTTATCACAGGATATGGTAATAATCTAAAATAACCTCCACCTGAAAAAATTAGTGGTTTTCCAAAAACAGAATGCGTATTTATTGGAAACTCTTTTAAGTTTACTCCGTTGTATTTTAAAATTGAAGGCTCAGCAGTCGTATAAGCAGGGAGACCTCCATGTGATCTATTCGCAGGGAAAACGGAAGAATCCGTAGTGATACCTAATTCATAAAGTACTTCAAAAGCCCATTTATTTTTTTCCATTATAGAGAATCCTGGTGCTCTAAAGGAAGTTACTTTTTTACCTGTACAATCCTCTATAGTCTTAATTGATTTCTCTACATCAGCAAAAAAAGTTGCTTTGTCCTGCTCATAAACTAGTTGATGTAAATGAGTATGGCTACCTATTTCATAACCTCTATCAGAAATCTCTCTTATAACCTCAGGATATTTTTCTGCCATCCATCCTACAACAAAAAAAGTAGCTCCAACTTTAGTATTCTCTAAAATATCAAAAATAACTTCCATATTCTGATGAATACGAGGTTCGAAAGTAGACCATTGTTTTTCAGTTTTAGTAGAGGTGTTGTCCAATAAATGAAACCACTCCTCTATATCAAATGTTAGTATATTCATACCTGAATCATTTTAAATGTTAATAGATGTATTTTGAAAGAATATGTCCAAAATATACCGAAGTGGATAAAGGTTGATGTTTCCAAATCTTGGTCAAATAAGTAAGGTCTTTCAATGATTTACCTACAGGTTCAGAATAATTATAAAAAATAGGGTGCTCAATAGGGTTCCATTGTTTTTTATAAAAATGATTATTACTGTTCTTTGTAGATCTTCCCATTGAGAAATACTTAAAATTCTTAGTTATAGAAGATATAATTACATTCCAATACAAAAAGGAATTAATATTGTACTTGTTATAACTTAGGTCAGAGCTGGCCCAACAGATTTCGTTAAAACCCATATAAGACAGAGAAAAACCAGTAGCAATTGGTTTTTTACCATCATATACCATCGTTATTTCTACCTCTCCGAATTCATAGTAATTTATTATATTTTGAAAAAACTTCTTTCCTAGTGGTGGCGATCCCTTTTCCAACATTCTTGTAGAATAGAGTAAATAAAAATCATCTAACAAATCTTGTTTACCCTGCGTTACAGTGTAACCCATTTTAACGGGCTTTAAAATCTTGTTTCGGAATTTAGAAGGAAAACTACGAAGATGTTCGTCTATAGTTTTATCTAATTCTACTACAAAGCTTATTTTTTCATCCGTGTAATTTTTTGATAATTTAGAAAAAGATCTTATCTCAAACCTTTGACCGTGAAAGATTTCCTCTATTTTAATATCTAAATCTTCTTTTGAGCTTATTAGCGGACCTCCATAGGAGAAGTGTGGCATAGAAACCAGTTTATTACCAATCTTGACCAGCGGTAAAACACCTATCATTTGATCATTCATTGTAATAAGCATGTTTTCAATAGTATAGCCGAACGTTTTTTCTAAGATTGGCCCTAAAGAAGGGTTATGAGCTATAGTGATTAACTGATTATCTTTCTCTGCATCTAGAAATTGGTTCCATAAAAAATTATCCGTGCTTGGTGCTATCTGAATCATGTGATTATCTTTACACATCTTCTATATGTATAATACCAATCCTTAAAAGCTTGGTAAAATAGTATACGAATGTTATTATTTTAATTAGTTTGATATTATTTTAATACAAGTATTTAGATACGATTTGTCCAAAATAGACACTGGTTCTTAAAGGTTGAAGCTTCCAAATTTTAGTTAAAAAAGTTAGCTCCTTTAATTGGTTCCCTACAGGTTCTGAATAGTTATAAAAAATGGGGATTTCCATAGGTTTCCAGTGCCTTTTATATAGATGATTACTACTGTTTTTTGTGGATCTTCCCATAGAAAAGTACCTATGATTCTTCTGAATAGAGTCCTTGATAATATTCCAGTATAAAAAAGAATTTACATTATACTTGTCGTAATCAGAATTGGTGCTTACCCAACACAGTTCATTAAAACTCAGATAAGACAACGTAAACCCAGCAGCTATAACCTGACTACCATCATAAGCAGCTGTAATTATTGCTTCTCCATATTTATAATCCAGTAGTAAATTTTGAAAAAATGATTTACCTAACGGAGGTGAGCCTTTACTTAACATTTTCTTTGTATATACCTCATAAAAGTCATCTAATAACTCCATACTTCCACTTACAACTGTAAAATCATACTTCTCTGATTTTCTGATTTTTCTTCGAAAACTAGACTTAAATTCCATTAATTGTTGCTCTACCGTTTCTTTGAGCTCTACAATACAGGTTATCTTATTCTCATATAAATTATCTGTTAACTTGTCAAAACTTCGAGCTTCAAACTTGTTATTTTCTAAAACTGTTGTTAAACACAAATCAACATCAGCATCAGAATTAATAATAGGACCACCATAGGAGAAGTGTGGCATAGAAACCAGTTTATCGCCGATCTTGACCAGCGGTAAAACTCCTATCATTTCATCATTCATAGTAATAAGCATATTCTCGCTAGTATAACCAAAAGTCTTTTCAAGAATTGGTCCCAATGAAGGATTATGAGCTATAGTAACGAGTTGAGCTCCTCTTTCTTTTTTCAAAAATTCGTTCCAAGTTTTAACATCTTGGCATGCAGAAAGCGCTATCATAATCTATTTAATATTAATCTAAAGAAATACGGCATTACCCTTATGTCGCCCATTACACGTTTTCTTGGCTCATTTAAGGTTCGGTATATACCTTCCAAATTATTTTTAATCCACCAGTTTGGTGCGCGTTTTACATTTCCAGTGTAGACATCAAAACTGCCACCTAAGCCTTGATAAACTGCAGGGTGCTTCTGGTATATTTCTTCCATTAAAAGCTCCTGTTTGGGAGACCCCATAGCTACAAAAACTACATCTGGTTGCTTCTTTGCTATATCCTTAATTAGATCTTTGCGTTCCTTATCATATTTTATATATCCGTTCCTATAGCCAACGATATTAAGTTCCGCATAATCATCCTTTAATTTATTGACTGTTTTCTGAATGATTTCTTCTTTTCCACCTACCAGATAAAAAGATTTTTCATTTTGATAACGCTCTATAATATTCAGCCAAAGCTCACATCCTGGAATTTTATCTACATTCTTATGTCCTTTTCTTTTTAATGCCCAAACGGCACCTACTCCGTCTGCATAACCAACATTTCTATTAATTATAGATCGCGTAGCATCAGTAGCGTGATAAATTTTTTCTGCATTCACAGCAACCAAAATACTTTTGTGCTCCATCACATAATCCATAAGTTCATTACGAGACTTAGGAACATAGGTTTTTACTCCATTAAGTAGTTGTGATATCATTTTTGCGTTACTTTTTTATTAGAATCAAACCAATAATAAATACTTAATAACAAGAAAATTTGTTTTTCTTTATTGTATCCATTGCTATGTTGTTCTAAAATTTCAGATATATATTTTTGATTAAAAACTACAGAAAATTCAGAGGCTTCATCTAAAAGAATTTCCTTTACAGTACTCATTTCATCCCTAAACCATTTATTAGTTGGCGATTGAAATCCTTTCTTCTTCCTATATATTATTTCATCAGGTAAAATAGTTTTGGCAAACTCTTTATGTATAATCTTACCTTCCTTTGTATTTAATTTTAACTCCGTAGGTAGGGTTTCCATAAAATGTACAAATTGAATATCTAGCATAGGAACACGACACTCTAGAGAAAAATTCATGGTAATCTTATCCGTATAATTAAGAAGATCATCAGCCAAATTCATTCTAGTATCTATGGCCATCATTTTATCGGCTGCGTGACTTCTTGAGTCGCAGTCCAAAAGCGTGTGAAAATTTAAAATGGCGGTCGCACTTGAAGTATCTTCAATCGAAATTAACTGTTGGATTTCTTCCTGTGAAAAAATTTCATAAACTGATAAAAAACGTTCTATTTCATCAGAAATACCAATAGCCTGCGCTCCGCGTAATATTTGTTCGTTCTTACTACCGCTAAGCTTTACCATTGGTTTTATGAGACCTCGGATTGGAGATGGAATTTTAGCACGAATAATTTCAGCCTTATATCTACTATATCCTCCTAAAGGTTCATCTGCTCCTTGACCTGTAAGCACAACTTTAACCTTCTCCGCTGCTAATTCTGCTAAATAATACATTGGTATCATTGAAGTTGTAGCAAGTGGCTCTTCTACGATTCTTGAACACTCCTTTATCAGCCCTAAAAAATCTGAAAAGGAAATCTTTTTAACATGGTGTTCTAAACCTAAAATCTCAGCCGTCTCCCGTGCATCTGCTATTTCATCTTCCTCAAAATCTCCTTCAAAACCAATAGTGAATGCCTTTATCTTACCTTTATAATGTTTCTTTGCAAGTGCTGCTATTACCGCAGAATCTACACCACCACTAAGTAATACTCCAACTTCTACATCGGCCAACAATTGCCTTTTTACAGACGCTTCTAAAGTTTTCCCATATGCCGTTACTAAATCTTGTCTATTACTCGTACTTATACTTGGTAAACTAGGTACATAACTCGAGGTATTTGAAATTAGGTTTTCTGAATCCATTTCTACTGTATGGATATGACCTGGTGGCAACTTATTAATTTTACTATATAGCGTATCTGGCGCAGGATTGTACCTTAACCGCAGTAGGCTAGCTAAGGCAACTTCATTTAATTCATTTGTATTAAGAATAGATTTTATAGGCCTTATTTCGGAAGAAAAGATAAGTCGTTTTGTATCTTGAAAATAGTAAAGAGGTTTTACGCCAAATGGATCTCTAGCGAGCGTAAGTTTAGCTTTTTTCAAATCTAAAAAGGCTAAAGCGAATATCCCGTTAAAATCAAGAATTGCCTTGGGGCCAAAATGTATTAAATACTGTAGTATCGTTTCCGTATCAGAGTGACCATTGTAAATAATATCACCAGGCAATTTATTTCTTAAATCTAAGTGATTATAAATTTCACCATTAAAAATTAATGCGAAATTTTCACAAGGCGATACCATAGGCTGATGTCCCGCAGGTGACAAATCAATTATTGCTAACCTTCGTTGACCAAACTGTACTTGGTGATTATTCGCAGAAAACGAATTTATTCCAAAATCATCTGGCCCACGATGCTTAATTAAATTAAGCGTGGTTTTGTCAAATAGTTGATTTACAGACCCTAGAATACCGCACATACCTTATTGTTTTCCTTTTAAATTCTTCTCGAAGGAAGTAAATACAAAGCTAGTTGATTGGGAGGGTCAAGCTAAATAATACCGATAAAACACCATATACGTCGACTTAAACCAAAGGGTAAATCAGCAGTTATTGATTTAATTGTAAAATGAAAAGTAATTGTAATTTATATCCTACAATTGAGAGGTAATATTCATATAAAATTGCTTAGCAGTATTCGCGTTACATACCCTTATTTTTAACAGATAAAGCATATAAATAGGGCATAACAGCCCATCTTAATGTATTTTTATTACGCTTGGAATTAAATATATCAATTACCGTGTAGATTGCATTTTCCCTAACAAATATTTTCTTTATGTTGGCAGATAACGAAGAAACTAATGGAGTATCATTCAACAACACAGCAAGCTGTAACATTTCTGCATTATCATATAAATCAAACTTTACAATAGAAGGCTTATTACTTAAACTAAAGCGTTTAAAAAGTCCTTTATCCGAACTGTAAAAATTCTTTTTTACATAGTTATATCCAATTTTCAAAATCGCATCACTATCGTTTAAAGGAAATATACGTGCAGTTTTATAAATATTTTTTAATACAAAACAAGAATGAAAGCAATCTATAAATGAATCTTCACTGTCTGGTTCATACATCCATGAACCATCTTTTAGTTGCTTAGATTTAATATAGCTATACAGTTTTTGAATCTTTATCTCTATTTCACTTTTTTGGTAAGGAATATATTTTAATAAGAGTGCATAAGCAAACATAGTATATGATACCGCATTAGTAACTAAACGATCCCTGTCTGGACCGTAAGAAGTAGCCAATGTACTTTCATCTTCTAACATAATTTGAATGTCATTTTCATAAAAGCTGAATATACTTTCTACTATTGGCACATATGAGACATCACCTGTAATAGAAATATACTTGTCCAACGCTTCTAATACATAAGGTGTGTGGGTGCTGAAGGGTGTATTCTCGTCATAATCCAAATCATCCCCAGCAGCCCATTTGAATCCAAGCCCCCAGCATAAACCAGAATAGCCTTTACAAGTATTTTCAATTAACCAATCTATATGGCTTTTTGCGCCATTTAAAAACTCCTTTTTTTTATTAAGTTCATAACTATTTAACAGAGCCAAAGCGGCCATAGCCCTCGCTGTAGGATACTCCTGTTTATCATAGAAAAAACGGGTGTTATTATTTAAAAAATTATCCCAAATAGTAAGTATGGCTGCAGGAAGAATTCCTATCCATTTATTGGCGTTATATAGCTCTTTAACTCTAATGCCAAAACTTGTCATCCAAACATCATAAGGGTCATAACATTCTAAATTTCCCCTTAATGCAAAAATTTCAATCAAGCTAATATCTTCTTGAATATCAATAACATTCCGTTGTTTTATCATCTTAATTAGCGGTAGTTTTGGTCATACTTTTTATCATATGATTATATAATCGGTCAGCAACCACATTGTTTAAAAACCTTGTATGGGAATACGTATAATTATACCTACCTATTTCTTCACACAAACTAGAGTCCGAAAGTAAATCAAATAGTTTTTCTTCCAAATCTGTTGTGTTTTTCACTTTTACTAAATACCCCATTCTACCTTCTTCAAAAAAATCTACTAAGCCACCAACTGGAGTAGTCACTATTGGCAAACCAAATGCCATTGCCTCCAGTACTGTCGTAGGCAATCCTTCAGTATAACTAGGTAAACAATAAATTTGGCAACTTTCAAATAAATCAATCTTTTCATTTCCAGAGACATGACCTACCATTTTTACGCCTTCTATACTCTTACTGTATTCCAATACATCATCATAGTCTTTACCATCTCCAGCAATAATTAATTCTAAAATAGGAAAACTACGTTTGAGACTTTTAAAAGCATCTATGGTCTCATAAATTCCTTTCTCCTTTACCAACCGAGACAAAAACAATATTTTAATTTTATCTAATGAAGCCGCGTAAGTATATTTTTTCTCAATTTTAAACTTATCGATTAAGACTGAATCAATTGTAGTGGTCTCTATAACTATATTACCTTTATATCCCCACTCTCTTAATTTATCTCCAAACATAGCAGATAATACAAATATGGTTTCGGCCTTAGCGTATGATTTATTAAAAAATGTAAGATATTTTTTGCTTACTTTCTTTTCAAAATCTAAATCCCAACCATGAAAGAATACCACAAAATTAATTCCCTTTTTATATAAATGTCTTGCAAAAAATCCATCTCTAAAAAAGCTCTTAAAACCCAAAGAAGGATTAATAAAAGCTAAGTCGGTTCCCTTGTTTACAGCTCTATTAAAACGAGCTTGATCAACAAAAGGACCAAAAATATTCTTTCCATGCCCTCCTATTTCCAAGGTTTGAACCTCTACATCTTTAAATGAATAAAAAGTTGGAAGTAACGCATTCCAAAAAGCACTTACACCTCCAGGGGTAGTTAAGTTTGGTACGGTTATGATAATTTTCTTTTTCATTAACTAGATACTTATGTTCTGCTTCAGTTTGTTTTATATGAGATTTGTTTGGGCATTTATATGTTTTCTATGTTGTCTTACTTTTTTATACATTGAACTTTCAAATTCAAGTTTAACGAAAACTAGCACCATAAACACATCTAACTCAAACCACATACCACCTTGAGTAAGCATTAAAGAAACATATAAAAAATACACAGCAATCGATAATCTATAGGATGGCATTTTACGTCTTTTCCAAATAAACTTAAGTAATGAAGCCAAGTAGCCTATAAAAATAATGATACCAAGTAAACCATTTTGCCCCAATTGAGTAAAAAACTCATTATGAGCATAGACCCTTATCCCTGTAACTTCTCCTATTTTATCTAAAAGTCCCTCGTATCCAAAGCCAAAAAAGATTTCAAATACATTACCATTAAACCACAAATCAAAAGAAGCTTTCCAAAACAAAAGTCTTCCTGACCCAGCCGCTGTTTGTTTCCCGTTTCTTATATCGAAGATACGATTGTAAAAAGTCTCACTTGTTTCCAAAAGATATATGAAACCAAATATGAGCACAGCTACAGCTATAGTGGCGGTTAAAACCTGTTTAAAGGATATCTTTTTTGGCATAAAAATAAAAACTAGACCAATAAAGAACATAGCATAGCCGGTTCTTATAAATGTTAGATAGATAAGATAAATACCGAAAAACGATAAGGCATAATTCAATTTTTTAAATTTAATGATACTAGAATTTAGTTTAAGAAACGCTAGTAAAATCAATACAGCGGTAGTGGTCGTAATGGCTGCACCATGAGTGTTTTGAAACATTCCAGCATAACTATCAAAATCCTCATATAATATAGCATCCTTAGCCTTTGAACGCATTAAACCTAAAACAAAAGGTATTCCAGAAACAATAATGAATTGAGCAAAACCTAACAAAATTTTATCTAAGCTTTTAAGATCCTTAATCTTTAGGGATGCGAATTCATACATTAAAGGGAACGTCATATAGCGCACAAAGTCCATAATCCCTGCAACATAACTTACCGAAAAACCACTGGTAACTAAATTCTTTGCTGCTCTTGCATAAGACCAATTTATAAAAGTTGGTTTTTGTCTATTTCTGATAATGAGAACTTGCCATAACATTAAAATAAAGAGAGGTATCTTCCAAACCTGAGAAAATGTAGTAGGCCCTACCGATATTGGCCCCAAATAAATAAGGAAGAATATAATAAGATACGGCAAAACTGTTTTGATAATTCTCATAAGTACCTTTATCAAAATCAATTGATTACTCTGTTTTATTTAAATGGTTCTTTATAAGGTCTTTTAAATGCAAACGTTTGTCCAATTCATTAAACGAATACCATGCAGATAAAAGGATAATCGGAACTCCAATAAGATACATCCAAAAAGAAGTTAAATAAGATATAGTAAGAAAGCATGCTAATGCCAAAGTAAACTGAATTACGAATAATTTTAAACATTCTGAAGTAAAGGAGAACTGGTATTTCTTCTTGGCAATAATATATACTTGAAGAATATAAATTATATAGGATAGCAGAAAAGAGATTCCAAGCCCCTTTAATCCCCAATAGTAGTAACCCACTAGATTAAAACCTAATAGATATAAATTAGATACAAGTTCACTCCAAAAAAAGAGCTTGCTTTTCCCTTTCGTAATAAAAATAAAACTAAGCACCCACGCCGGAACCTTAAAAAACATTCCTAAAAAAGCCCAGTATATCATGATTTTAATAGCAACAAACTCACTAGAATATAAAATGATGATTACCCAGTCTAAAAAAATAAAAAAACCTGCTAGTACTGGCGCCAAAATAAGCAGTGCTATTTCTGTTTGTTGATTTACCAGCTCATTGGATTTAGAATTATCGTCGGCAAGCGCAGAAAGTCTTGGAAAGTAATCTTTTTGCATCGCAGCAAAAATAAGACCCACATACGTATATACTAATGCAATACCAGCGTTGTAAAGACCTACTTCTACCACTCCTCCATAATTACTTATAAAAATTCTAATAGCATAGGACTCGCCCAGCACCATTATACCACTAAGCCCTAGGGTAAAACCCAAAATCATCATTTCTTTTCCTTCACTCTTTAGTTCCTTAGTTGTTATCGTTATTTTATCAATTTTGACCCTACTACCATAATATTGAGCTACTACAAAAGTTAAAATCGCCGTTACAATAAAACCAGGAACTATACCTTCTAATTCTAAATAATAGTAAAATGGTATGGAGGCAACTAAACCCAGTGCAGAGCCTATAAGGTTTGCCATGGCCAAATCTTTAAGTTTTTGGAGTCCTTGAAGAATAGCAAACTGTCCATGGGACAATTGTTTTAAAAGTATAGTACCCGAAAGCCACATAAAAGCAATGGTGTACTCTTTAGTATCAAAAGCAATTTCACTTAACCAAGATGACAAGAAAAACGTAACCAGAGCTCCAAAAATCCCAGTAAGCCAGACTAAACGCTTTACTATGGTTATAATCCTGGAGATTTTGCTGTTATTTTTAGTTTGACTAGCAGCTGCAATATCTTTTACCGAGCTTATATCCAAACCAAAATTTGTTAAAGAACTTAATAAAACAATAGTGGAATTAAAAAGCCCTAAAACACCAATCCCAGCTGGGCCCATTAAAACCGCAACCACCTTAGATTTGAGTATGGTTATAATAATATTGAAAACTTGTACGCCTCCAAAAATGGAAGTTGCCTTCATTATTTGTCTATAACTACTACTATTTTTATTTTGAAGATCTTTCTTCACTATTGATTAATTTGAGAGTATCTCTAAAATACGTTTGATTCTGAAAAATATAAATGAAATTATAGTGGAACACAAAAATTCCATTTTATATTTAGCTTGTTCGAGAAAAGCAACTATTTTTCCTCGAATATGCCTTTGATTTTAGAAGATTTTTCATCAAAAAACTTCCCTTTTATGAGTTGTAAGTTTCTTCTTCTTTTTCTAACAATGGTAGTAAATTCCGCATTATCAACTTCTACAGTGTCCTTCTCATTCGCACGAGATGATTCTTTAGTATTTCTCTCAGCTAAAACTCCATTTTCACTATTCTTTTTAGAATAAATCACAGAATCCGAATTAATTCCGTTTGCAACCTTTAATTGGTTCTCCACCAATACTGATAAAGGAATAATGGAACTCTTTTTCTTTTCCTTACGAACCCTATTTTCAAATACACTAAGAAATGGGGAAAGGTAAATTAAAGCGCCAATGATTACTGTAATACCCAAATGAAGGTGTATTTCTAACTCATTAAAAATAAATGAGCTCCCTATAACCAACATACTTAGAGTACTTAATATCATGGTTGCTTCTTTATGATCTAATCCTAATCGTAACAGTCTATGATGAATGTGATTAGAGTCTGCACTAAATGGGCTTCTTCCCTGTTTTATTCGTATTGCAAATACACGAAGAAGATCAAATAACGGATAAGATAGAATAGCAAGTAAAATTACTGGCGCATTGGAAACCATGTCTGTTGAAATAGAGGTGGTATTTAATGTTAATAAACTCAATCCTTGATAAGCTAAAAGAAACCCAGCTAACATAGAACCACAATCACCCATAAAAATTTTTTGATTGCTTGACAAGTTATATCTTAAAAAGCCTAGTATTGAACCTATAAGAATTGAAGAAATAAGCGTCATTAAATAGTATTCATGAACAAAGAATAAAATACCAAAAACTAGACTAGAGATAACAGAAATAAGTCCCGCAAGACCATCTATGCCATCTATAAGGTTTAAAGCATTTATAATTAAAATGAACACAAAAACCGAGAATAGGATAGAGAGAAAGTAAGGCAATTCTCCAACACCTAGTAACCCTTCAAAGCTAAGAATTCGAACATCCGTAAGTATCACAACATTTAATACAGCTAACAATTGACCTAAAAATTTCTTTTTTGGAGACATTGATATTAAATCATCCTTTACTCCTAAAAACAAAAGAATAATAGCCGATCCTAATAAACCTAGAAGCTTCAACAAATCTGAATGAACTAGTTCAATTAAAATGCCATAAAAGATAATAGATAATGAAAAAGCAATAAATACACCTAGACCTCCTAAAGTAGGTGTCAAGTCTTTATGCATTTTACGATTGTCTGGCTCGTCCATAAGCCCTTTTTGCTTAGAAACATTTATAATTACTGGGTATAAGTAAAAACTGGTAGATATAACAAATGCTGATAAACCTGCCAAAACCGGGACGAAATTAAAATTCAATAATAAATGCTTTATAGTTTCCATTGTTAACTTTGTGCTTAATCAGATTATTGATACCAACTACCAAAGCATTAGACCCTTTAAAGAGGTAAAAGTCACAGGTATTTGTTACCAGTGGTTGTACCTTTTATAAGCTTACTATATAGGTTATGTTCTTAGATTATTTTTGTGGGGAAAATAGATTCTAATCCATTATTAGGATAAAGCTAGTCGGATTCAGATAACCTCAATGGATATATCGTTGTTTTACATGCTTAATCGCTAACCTACGTAAGCGCCCTGTTTTTAGG
>CALHVP010000227.1 GCA_938038975.1 uncultured Maribacter sp.
CAGACCCTAAAGCGTGTTCGAGACAGTTTGGAAGCTGATTTTGGGTTCAACTTACATGATCAAAGTACCTATTATAACGCGGAACTGACGGATAAACCAGCTACTATTTCTTACTTGGCGCCTGCGTATAACTACGAAAAAGATATCAATGAAGTTCGTGGTAATGCCATGAAAATCATTGTGTTCATGAATACTATCTTACAGCAATATGCTCCAGGCCAAGTGGGTAGGTATAATGATGATTTTGAACCAAGAGCTTTTGGGGATAATATTCAAAAATGGGGAACAAGTTCTATTTTAATTGAATCTGGAGGATATCCGAATGATACAGAAAAACAGGAAATCAGAAAACTGAACTATGTGTCTATTTTATCTGCCATTTATACCATAGCCAAGGAAAATTACAAGGATATTCCAATTACGGAATATGAAAAAATTCCGGAGAACGATAGAAAACTATTTGATTTAAAACTTGTGGGCGCGCAGTATGAGCTCATGGGAAAAACCTATACATTGGATTTAGGTATTAATCAGTTAGAGGTAGATTATAAAGAACATAAGCATTTTTGGTATAGTAGTCGTGTAATTGACCAAGGGGATTTATCTACATATTATGGGTATGAAACTTTGGATGCTAGTGCATATATAATGCGAATGGCTAAAGTGTATCCAACTACTATGGATTCTATGGCAGCCATTAAAGATCTTTCTCCAACAAATTTATTAAAAAATGGTTATGGGTATATACGAATGAATACTATATCATTAGAGGCTTTAAATTCACCATTACCGTTTCATATCATTGGGAAGAATTATGAAGTTCCAGAATTTATGTTACAGCCAGGTGTTAACCCAACCTTTTTTCTTGAGAAAGCAGGGGTTCTAGAATATGCCGTTATTAACGGTTTTCTTATAAACTTAAGTGGGGAAAAATTAAGCATACCCAATGCTATGATTTACAGATAAAATTTGAATTTCATTAATATCCAAATTGTAAGCTCATTTGAGAGCCGTAGCTTAATAATATGATAAGCATGGTCAACAGGGTAACTATTATTGTAGAGAACAGTAGTAATACAAGATTTCTGTAGCTACTGGATAATAGCCCAAGAGCACTATTTCTCATAATTTCGTTTAATACATCCATGAGTTCTAATGTTTATGTTAGTTCTGTCGTTTTAAGGATGTTCAGTGGTATTGTTGAGGGTCGTTACTATAAAACAACTAGATCATAGAAAACCCTACTTTTTTGTTTTATATGAATAGTGAAATTGGTTTTTGAACCATAAAAAAAGGGGAAGCATATGCTTCCCCTTTTTTAGAAATAATGGGTACTATATTATAACGTTTCTGAGTCTAATAATGCGAAAAATTTATCCAAGTTAGGAAGGATAACAATTTTTGTTCTTCTATTTTTAGCCATATTCTCTTTAGAATCATTTTCTGCTAAAGGAATATAACTACTTCTACCTGCAGCAATTAATTGCTTTGGATTTACATCATATGACTTCTGTAGTTCACGAACAATAGATGTAGCACGTTTCACACTTAAATCCCAGTTATCTGTTACCATTGGCGTGTTAATGGTTCTAGCGTCTGTATGACCTTCTACCATAACTTCCATACTAGGTTCAGATTTAATTACTTCAGCTAATTTGCTAAGAATTTTTTCGGCTTTGTTACTCACTTTATAACTTGCTGTGTTAAATAGTAACTCATCTGAAATATTAATCATTACCACAGTTTTGTCTATACTCACCTCTACATCATCATTACCATCAGAGATAGACTGTTGCAGTTTATAAGAAACTGCCAAGTTCATAGAATCTTGAAGCGTTGTGGCTGCAGCTAATTTAGCTGGGTCAACATTTTTCAAGGTTTTACGCATATTTGCCTTTGTATTATTGCTCATTACAGTAATATCATTAACCGATGTATACTGCGTATCATTAATCTCTTTTAAAGAGTTAATTTTAGAGTTATACTCTGCAACTCGAGCTTCAATTTTAGCAAACTTACCCTCTAATTCTTCCTTCTCTACTCTTGTTTTGGTAAGCATACTTGTGGTTTGTGACAAGTTATCCTCCAATGCTACATATTTCTTTTTAGATACACATGAAGCTAAAAGACTGATGGAAAGGATTCCTACTACTGCTGATTTTTTCATTTTATCGTTGTTTAAAATTTATAAAAGTATTCTCTATGCCATGTACGGAAAAAATCGGCGAACGGATGTTTTTAATATGGAGGGTATGTAAAAAACAATATAGTTTCTGCCTTTTAATAGTTGGTTTCTAGTATATTAGAATATAATTTTAAAGCATAAAAAAAGAGGCCAATTGGCCTCTTTTTTTATGCTTTCATATTTTTTATTCACAACCTCCAGTAAAACCTGTAGCATTAAACTTTGTTTGTACAGCACCTTCACGGGCCCCAGTCTTAACTTGAATGGCTAGATTGTTTTCTCCACTACCATCACGTTTTGGGCTACAGTATTCAAAAAGATAAAAGCTATTGGCTCTTTCTGATACCTTATCTGAGATGTCATTAAAAGTGTCCTCTAATTCTTCTTTGTTTGTAGCAAAAACAGTAGCTGTCTTACCTATGTCAGATAATACCTGTACATCAATTTCACTACCTAAACCTATACTGAAGAAGGAAATGTTTGCATTAGCTTCATTTACTTTCTTCAATGCTGCAGTTTCTGTAAAACGAGATGCTTGGTCTGTACCATCAGTAAATATTACGACAGATGCTGCACCAATATTATCTCGTGCAGTTGTCTCTTTAATAAGATCAGAGGCTATATCAGTTACTTTAATAACTGCTCCATATAAATCTGTTGAAGGATCAGAACTAATATCATCAGTGATGCCATCTATAGATGCTACTAATTCTGTACGAGATGAAGTAAGTTCGTTTAGTAGGTGTAATTTGTCTTCCCCATCAAACCAATAAATAGCCATTTGGTTAGATTCCTGTGGTGTTTCTGGCATCACATTATTTACAAAACTAGTACTAGCAATTTTTAATTCTTCTAGACTGCTATCCAATACGCTATTACTTAAATCTAAGACTAATAAGGTATTGTTATTGAATATTTGCGAGTTAGGAGAAATACGAGCAAAAGACTCCGAAGTAGAAATTGTATTAAAACAATCATCATTTCGGCCTTGCTCATAAATAGTAAATTGGTTTGCAGTTAATCCAGGAACAGGATTTCCATTGGTATCCGAAACTTTAAAGAAAATTGACACCTTTCCAGGTGCAGTTACAAACTGGTCTTGGATAGATAGTACTAACTCACCCTCATCTAATCCCAAGCAGTCATCGACAGGTTTTCCCTCACCGAGGCCTTCGCCCAAATTTAAGTTTAAATCAATATCATCATCAGCATTTCCGCAAGAAACAAAAAAGGAAACTAATAAAAGGGTAGTAAAAGTTCTAAAGAACGATTTCATATATATACATTTTGTGTTCAACAAAATTAACGCAGTTTGTGCTTAGAAATTATCAGTAGTTTTATTTATTATGTTAAACATTGTTAAAGAAACGTAAAGCACCCTCTAAACCTTCAGAAAAAAGGTAATTTGAGGTATACCTGATTAAAAATATAACACAGATCTATTCTGAAGTATGACCCACGAGTTTAAAAAAATTGTAGAAGGGCTTATAGTTAATAATAAAAAACGAATAAAGTCGGTCTTAGCAACTGTTGTAGATTTAGATGGTTCATCATATAGAAGGCCAGGTGTTCGTATGCTTATTTCTGAGCAAGGGCAATTAATTGGTGCCGTAAGTGGTGGTTGTGTAGAGAAAGAAGTGGTATTCCAAGCTGCAAGTGTTTTTCAAACAGGCACTCCAAAAATGATGACTTACGACGGTCGTTTTCGTTTGGGATGTGAGGGTATATTATATATTTTACTAGAGCCTTTTGAATTAGAAGAAAATACATTAAAACAATTAAACACTGTTTTTATAGATCGCTTGGGTTTTACGTTATGCTCACAATATAAAAAAGAGTACGGTGTATTTAGTAATTTAGGTTCCTATCTAAGCATAAACGATTCCACAATTCCCTTGTGTCCTAAATTAAATATTAGTCAGGAATTGGAACTTTTTAAACAATGGATGAAACCAGTATATAAGTTGGTCATTATCGGGGGAGAACATGACGCTGTGAAACTATCGTATTTAGCCTTGGGTTTAGGGTGGGAGGTCGCAGTATCAACAGTTCCATCGGAAGATAAGCAAATTCTAGATTTTCCCGGTGTTGATACATTTTGGAATGTAATACCTGAAAACTTACCTGTAGATGAAATTGATGAGCAAACAGCTGTTGTGCTTATGACACATAGTTATGTAAAGGATTTAAAATACTTGAAAGTACTTCGTAAAACGAAACCTATGTACTTTGGGCTTCTTGGTCCATCTAAACGACGTGAAAAACTATTTGGGGAATATATGGAGCTTTATCCAGATGATGATTTTGAGATTTTTGAACAGATTTATGGCCCAGCGGGATTAAATATAGGAGCAGAGGCACCAGAGGAAATTGCTATTGCTATCCTTGCAGAAATTTTAACTGTTATAAGAAATCAAGAACCCATGTTACTGCGCAATAAAAAGCAAGGAATTCACAATTGAATACGAATGGAAACATAGCAATTTTAATCATGGCTGCGGGTGAATCCTCGCGTATGAAAGGGATAAAACAGTTATTGCCTTGGAAGGGAACTACACTATTATTACATACCCTAAATACCCTACTTGCTGTACAAAAAGAAGCTATTTACATGGTGTTAGGAGCAAATGCAGATGTAATTCAAACAAATCTTAATCTAAATGAGGAGCCTATTACGCTTATTAAAAATAAAAATTGGAAAAATGGTCTTGGAAGTAGTATTGCCTGTGGTATAGAATTCATCTTAAACTTAGACGACACCTATGACGGCATATTAATTTGCTTGGCGGATCAGCCTTTATTAACGAGTTCATATTATCAAGATATGATAGCTATATTTAATGCCAATAGGGCAACAATCGTAGCTACCAAATATCCAAATAAATCTGGAGTTCCTGCTATTTTTACTATTCAAACGGCACAGGAATTAATACATTTGAAAGAAGATTATGGTGCTAGGCATTTGATGGCTAAATACCAAGATAAAATGATTGTTTTGGAAGCAGCTGAACAAATAATTGATATTGATACTCTTGAGACCTATAATCAATTACACAAACAATATAATTCAACACAAGAATGAATAACAAACCCCTTTTTAAAAGTAGTATCTGTACGATTATAATTTTTATGTTGGGTGCTCCAATTATGTTGTCACAAGAAATGAGTTTTGAGGAGTATAATCCATCATCAACCTTGGTAGTTCCTGGTAAAGATATTGAACAAGCTAAATTTCGGTTTATAGATATACACAGTCATCAAAGAGATATGTCTGTTGAAAAGCTAGCTAGTTTACTTAGAGATATGGAGGCTCTTAATGAAGGTGTCATGGTAAACCTTAGTGGAGGTTCGGGAGAAAGCTTAAAGGATAAGGTAGAAAATATAGAAAAGAGTTTTCCAAACCGTTTTGCCGTATTTGCTAATGTAGATTTTGAAGGTGTTGGAACCTTAGATTGGGGTGTAAAAGCCGCTGAGCAATTAGAAAAGGATGTAAAAAATGGGGCGAAAGGACTTAAAATATTTAAAAGTCTAGGATTAAGGTATAAAGATATCAATGGCAATAGGGTAGCAATAGATGATGCTCGTTTAGATCCCATCTGGGCAAAATGTGGTGAATTAGGTATTCCGGTTCTTATTCATGCAGCAGATCCAAAATCTTTTTGGGATGCTATGGATAGTAGTAATGAAAGATTGCTAGAGTTAAAAACACGACCAAGAAGAAAGCGGTCTGCTATAGATCCAGCTCCATGGGAACAAATTATACAAGAACAACATAACGTATTCAAAAAACACCCAAATACAAATTTTATAAATGCTCATATGGGTTGGTATGCGAACAATCTAAGCAAGTTAGGTGAGCTTATGGATGCTATCCCAAACATGTATGTTGGTATTGCTGCGGTGATAGCAGAACTGGGAAGACAGCCTCAAAATGCAAAAGCATTTTTTGAGACCTATCAAGACCGTATTCTTTTTGGAAAAGATAGTTGGAAACCTGAGGAATTTCCAACTTATTTTAGAGTATTAGAAAGTAACGATGAATATTTTCCATATTATAAAAAATACCATGCGTTCTGGTCAATGTATGGTTTAAACTTACCTGATGATATTCTTAAAAAAGTGTATTATAAAAATGCGCTAAAGCTCGTTCCAGGATTAGATGCATCTCTTTTTGAGTAGCGTCACCTATTTATTAGCCCTGTTGATTGAGGTAGATTTTATTAATTGTTCTGTATCCTGAAAAATACCATAGACTATATCCGGTGTTATAAGAGATGGTATCTTTTTTCCTATAATTAATGCTGCTATTTCTGATTTTAAGAATTACATCATATAGGTTTGTATCTATAACTTATTGAATTATAATAGGTTGTATTTAATTTCGAAATTAGTTTCAACTTTATGTGATTTTTGAAAGGATCGTGACACATATTATGAAAACCAAAGTATCTAATGGCTAGTGAGATAGAATTCACCAACTTAATTCAAGAGCATCAAGGGTTGCTTATAAAGATTGCTTCGGTATATACGAATACAACTCCAGACAGGGAAGATCTCTTTCAAGAAATAGTATATCAATTATGGAAGTGTTTTGATTCTTTTAGAGGTGAATCAAAAATTACTACTTGGATGTACCGTGTTGGTATGAATACCGCTATTACACATTTAAAAAAATCAAAAAGACAAACCACAATAACTACATTGTCCGAGGGAGTCGCAATGGGCATGCCTTCTTATGACAGTATTTATGAAGAACGTTTAGCTATTTTACATACCTATATTCAAAATTTGAATCAATTAGAAAAAGGATTAATGCTTCTAGTTTTGGAAGGTAAAAGTTACAGCGAGATAGCTGAGATAACAGGATTATCAGCTTCTAACGTAGGTACTAGAATATCTAGAATAAAAAATAAATTAAAAAATAACATAGTAAAACTGTAGGGTATGGAATTGGAAGAACTACAATTAGCCTGGACTCAAATGGGCAAGGAATTAGAGACACAAAAGAAACTAACGAAAAGTATTATAATGGATATGACTCGTGCCAAGTATAAGAACAAGTTTAAAAAAATTAGTATTTATGAAAAGGCGGGTGCACTTGTTTGTTTTGGTGCAGCGTTATTTATCTTGCTCTATTTCCATAAACTGGATACCTGGTATCTTCAGGCTAGTGGTATTGTTACTTTAGCGATTCTAATCATCCTACCCATAGTTGTTCTTTCAAGTTTAAAAAAAATACAAAACTTCGATATTCTTAAAGGGACTTACAAGGAAAATTTAGTAAAATATACAAAGTTGAAATCTCGACTATTGGGTTTACAGCAGATTGGTATTGCACTTTCACTTTTAATGATGTTTTTAATTATCCCTATTACTCTTAAAATATTTAAGGACAAAGACTTGTTCTTGATGCCATTAAAAGTAGAGAAATGGATAGGTTTTTCTATAGTGTTTATTGGAATGTTGTTTTTCTCTAGATGGGGTTATAGAAGTTATAAGAAAATAACAGATTCAGCTGCTTTACTATTGGAAGATTTAAAATAAAATAATCCCTAACTATTCGGTAAGTTTTTTTTGAATGTAGTTTAAAATTAACATCCAATTCATTTTAAGCAGGAGGGAAGCGGTTGGAACATTATCATCGGCTATAGCGGAAATAATAGCTTCATGTTGGTTATCAGATTTATTGTAAAAAGAATCATTAGCCATAAATGCGCGTTCATAAAAGAAAACCCTTGTCTTTAAATCATGAAGTAATTTTAATGCTAAATCATTCTCAAAACCTTTAGTTAATAGTCGATGAAACTCTAAATCTGCTTGTATTCTAGCTATGGCATTAGGTGCGTTTTCAAATATTTCCTGTTGTAAATTTAATTTGGTAATATTCTCCTCCTTAAACTCGGTATTTTCAATGGCCATTACCTCCAAACTTGCTACTAGTTGGTAAAGGTCTTCTGCTTCTTTTACATCTAGTTCTGCAATAATAAACCCACGGTTAGGAACAGCTTCTATTATCCGAGCTTGTTGTAATTGCGCTAATGCCTCTCTAATGGGCGTAACACTTACGTTGAGCGCTCTTGATAGCGCTGCTAGATTTATTGTTTTTCCTAGTTCTAAAGATCCAGCGGTCATCTCGTTTAAAAGATAATCACGCACCTGGTCTCTTAGGTTAATTTTTCTAGTCATAGCCGTAAAGATAGTAAATCGTATACGATATTATGACTTGTGTGACAGTGGAGTTCAACGAAAACACATCTCTTTTCATACTAAGTAAAGCATGTTTTTCGTTTCTAAAGTATTAGTTTTAAACTACATAAGTATGAAAAAGCAAATACACATATTACAAAGAGTATTTATTTTATTTGTTGCCACAGCATTAATAACTAGCTGTAGTAATGATAAAGATCCGATGACAGATGATAATTTTGATGTTGCCGCATTAAATGCAGAAGACCTGCAAACAGTTTTAGAAACAGATGCTATGATTAGTGTTGCGGATAACTTATTATCATCGCTCTTTGTGGCTAATGGCGCTACAGGGAAAAGGAATGTAACCAATGAATGTTACACTCGGGAGGATATAGATACTGGATATATCCTAACATTTACAGGTTGTATCTTGGATGGAACTCCAAACGTTAGAGGTATAATTCAAGTAGACTATAATACAGAAAGTCAAATGCCCTCGTATACAGCTAGGTACACTAATTTTTATGTTGGCGATATAATGATTGACGGCACAAGAACTTTCGTGTTTGATGGAGAAATCAATGGCAGTAATCTAACCTTTTCTGTTACAAGCGATATGAATATGGTATTGGAAGACGGTACTTTAGTTACCGAAAATGGTACGCGTTCGTTTGGTTTTGTTATAGGAAATACCTTAGAGGATATTTTAATAACACTAAGCGGCAGTTGGAATCTTACAGTTGGAAATGATGAGTACACCGTAAGTATTACTGATGCTCTTAAAACAAAAATAGCATGTGCTTATATATCTGAAGGAGAAATGTCATTGGATAAAAATGGTCTAACAGTTCTCATTGATTTTGGAGATGGAACATGTGATAACAGTGCAACAATTACATACCCTAATGGAGTTACACAGGAAGTCTCATTAGACGATTAATAATCTTATTATAAAATAGTTGAAAAAAGGATGTGGTCTTCATGGTCACATCCTTTTTCGATTTTAGTGTACTGGTATAAAGCTATATTGAAGACATTATTTATAGGATAATATTGATAATAAATAGAAGTCATACTATTTCTATTTTTTTAGGAAAAACCCATTACTAAAAAGTCTTAATTTCATGAAAGAATATTTATATGCACTTCTAAACTAATTTCTCAGAGATTTATTTAGAATACGTATTTGAATACTCAGCCTATAAAATACATTGAACCACCTGGTATTGAGTGCAAGAAGTTTTCTTTGTGAAATATTCTGATAAATTCAAGACAAGCTTTAGCGCATTTAAATCTCGATTATCGAGTAAAATCCAAATACATAATGTATCTTTGTTACCGTTTTAAAGGGATGCGAAACAATCTTGCAATGACCTTAAGATGAAGATTTTTAAAGTTCTCAACTTTATTTTTTCATCGAATACAAGTCAACAATTTACTTCAATTTCTTTTGTGACACTTATTTAAAAATTTAAAATTACGAATGGCAAAATCGCAACAAACATTTAACAAAACAGAAAAAGAAAAAAAGCGTTTAAAAAAACGTGAAGAAAAGAGGAAAAAAATGCTAGCCAGAAAGGCAGATGCAAAAGAAAACGGAACCTCTGGGATTCCTATGGCCTATGTAGATTTCAATGGAAATCTTGTAGATACGCCACCAGATCCGTCTATGAAAATAGAAATAGAGGCAGACGATATCGTGCTAGGTATTCCTAAGAAAGAAGAAGGAGATGTAGAGGAGTTTGATCCAGTAAGAAGTGGAAAGGTATCTTTCTTTGATTCTTCTAAAGGATTTGGTTTTATTATCGATACAGAAAATAATGAAAAATATTTCGTTCACGTAAGTGGACTTATTGACGAAATTTTCGAAAACGACAAAGTATCTTACGAATTGGAAAAAGGAATGAAGGGCATGAATGCCGTTCGAGTAAAAAAGATTTAATCTTTTAGAACTTTTTGATTTAAAATAGAATAATGGCCAAGCGAAACACATTTCTTATCGTATTGGCCTTTTTTGCAATATATATTATTTGGGGCGCAACATACTTGTTAAACAAGGTCGCAGTCTCAGAGCTACCTGCTTTTATGCTTGCAGGTATTCGGTTTGTAGTCGCTGGATTATTAATCTTTTTGATTGCTAAAATAGGTGGTCGCTCACTTAAAATCTCTAAAAAACAGCTATTAAATACCTGTATAGCAGGCTTCTTGTTTTTAACCTTTGGTAATGGAGTTGTAGTCTGGGCCTTAAAGTATGTAGATAGTGGCTTTGCAGCTCTAGAAATATCGGCTCAACCTTTAGTAGTGCTACTACTAATGCTCATTTTACAGGGAAAGAAGATTCAACCTATGTCTTTAGTGGGAGTGGGTTTAGGCATTGTTGGAATTTATTTATTGGTAAGTCAGAAACAAATTATTAATCAGGAAGGTGCAGTTTTGGGAATGGTTCTCATCTTTGCATGCATGATTAGTTGGGCATACGGTAGTCTGTTTGTTGGAAAAGCAGATTTACCTTCAAATTACTTTGTAAATACAGGTTACCAAATGCTATCTGGTGGTATACTACTATTCGTTATAAGTTTAGTGATTGGTGAGGAATGGATATCTCCTGTGAATTGGAGTGTGCCTGTTATATGGTCCATGAGTTTACTAATCATTTTTGGTAGTATCGTTGCCTTTACATCTTTTAATTATTTACTGCGTGTGGTATCACCAGAAAAAGTAGCAACGTCATCCTATGTAAACCCAATAATAGCTATGCTTTTGGGCTGGCACTTTCTTGATGAGGAGATTACGACCCAGTCAGCTATTGCAGCTTTAGTGCTGCTAACAGGGGTTTATTTCATCAACACAAAGAAGAAATTGACTTTGTTCTCTAGGTTTTCATCAACAAAGCTTAAGTCTTAAATCAACAGCCTCGACACTAGGGTACAAAGTTTGCAGCTGAAAATATAGTATATCTTTTAAGTCAATCCTAGGGAAATTAATCCCTCAATGAGGGATTAAAGTAATCCATAGAAACTGGAGAAACTTCGCCAGGTAACATGTTTTCTAATGTGATATTGCCAACTCTAAACCTAACAAGACGTACCGTTGGAAATCCTACGGATGCTGTCATTTTTCTAACTTGTCTAAATTTTCCTTCGGTAAGGGTTATACGTATCCAACTCGTAGGCCTGTGTACTCCAATCCGTAGTTTTGAATTGGGAGTAGATAAAAAATTGGGTGAATCAATTTTTTCCACAAAACAGTGCTTTGTTAGGTACTTTTCACCAAATATGCCAATAGGCACCCCATTTATTAATTGAAGCACTGCTTTAGAAGATATTTCGCCATCTAGTTGTGCTAAATATTCTTTCTCTATTCCACTACTATTAATACGGTCACTTAAGGCACCATCTGTGGTTAAAAGCAGTAATCCTTCCGATTTTTCATCCAAACGTCCAATAGGCATGGTACCTTCGGGAAAATTATCTAACTCTGATAAAAACCGCTTTTTCTTTAGTTGACGCTCTTCCCCAGATGTAAACTGGCTTAATACTCCAAACGGTTTATAAAGCTTAAAGTGATTGTGTTTTTGAGTCATATGATACTGTTATCTCTTTTCTAGATAAGTAGATTAGACATGACAAATAAGTTGTATTGCTGTAAAGATAATTAATTGGGCCTCTTTTAAGGGTTTAGACCTATATTAATCGCTCGATAATGGATGATATGTGACATAATTGTAAAAGCACGTGGAATAAGGGGGTGGGTTTATCGATATCATGCTGCTTTTCATCCCTAACATTAGCATAAAGAAACTGAACGTTGTATCTTTGCCAACCTCCGAAAAACACAGTATGCAAGAGATTAGTTACGAGTTACAAGAGCGCAAAACCGATAAGGAACTTTATAGTTATCAGCAAGGCGCTATTCAGAATATCTTTGAAAAATTCGATAACGAAAAAGAAGATTATCACTTACTTTATCAGCTACCAACAGGAGGTGGAAAAACGGTTATATTTTCAGAAATTGTTAGGCAATACCTGAAGAATCATACTAAAAAGGTGCTTATAATGACCCACAGAGTGGAGTTATGTAATCAAACCTCGGATATGCTTACCAGTTTTGGAGTAGTTAATAAAGTGGTAAATAGCAAGGCTAATTTAGATGATCAAGAGCGGTACAGTTGCTATGTAGCAATGGTAGAAACCTTAAATAATAGGCTTAATGATGATAAATTAGATATATCAGATGTAGGTCTTGTTATTATTGATGAGGCACATTATAATTCCTTTACTAAGTTATTTAAGTTTTTTGAAAATGCCTTCTTACTTGGAGTAACGGCTACGCCACTAAGTTCTAATAAGGATTTACCTATGAACGGTAACTACGATGAACTAATTGCGGGTGAATCTATAGAAAACCTTATTGAGAACGATTTCTTAGCTAAAGCAGAAGCGTTTCAATATGATATGGGGCTTACGTCCTTAGAGGTGGGTTCTAATGGTGATTACACCGTTAAATCTTCTGCAGATTTATACACGAGTCCTTCAATGCTTAATAAGCTATTAGAAGCTTATCTTAAGCACTCAAAAGATAAGAAGACGCTTATTTTTAATAATGGTATAGAAACCTCTATACAAGTGTATTATACATTTCAAAATGCAGGATTACCAATCATGCATTTAGATAATACCGCTACTAAAAAACAACGTAAGCAGATTCTAAAATGGTTTAAAGAAACTCCAAATGCAATTTTAACTTCTGTAAGTATTTTAACTACTGGTTTTGATGAGCCTACGATAGATACCATTATCCTAAATAGAGCAACTAAATCTTTAACATTGTATTATCAGATGATTGGTAGGGGCTCTAGGGTTCTTAACAATAAATCTAAATTTACTGTAATAGATTTAGGTAACAATATGTATCGTTTTGGTCCCTGGGGAGCTGATTTAGATTGGCAAGCAATCTTTAAGTCACCTAACTATTACATAGATCGTATTAAAGACGATGAGGAGATAGAAGGAGTGTTTAAGCACGACCTATCTGATGAAATTAAGGAAGAATTTTCAAAATCTGAAAACACATATTTTGATATAAAAGTTACCTATAGAGATGCCACTTTCGCTGGGGAATCCTCTAAAGTAGTTTTAGAAAAATCAATAGAACATCATGCATATATCTGTATAGAGAATAGTGAAGATGTTTATGATGCACTCGCATTGGCTAAGTTACTGAAAGAGGATATAGATAATCGAATTCAGGTGTACGCTA
>CALHVP010000228.1 GCA_938038975.1 uncultured Maribacter sp.
AAAAATAAGTAATACTTTTTTATTAATTTTATTATTCCTAGTATATAATTATCTAAATTTTGTTATCATTTTGTTACTCTTAATAAAACAGAACCCTGTCAATCAAATGATTAACAGGGTTTATCTGTACTCGAGGCGGGAGTGTCATTAATTCCTTTCATCCCCGTATTCACAGGCCTTTGAAAGCATTGAAATTGGAGTGCACCCGAATCTGCAACCTTTAACATTATTTTATGTTATTCTATTACAAGCATCACCAAAACACTCCATATCAAATCTCACTTTTTTGAAAATATGATAGCCAGTTATAGCGGCCCATAATAATTTTTATTTACCACACTTTTAATATTCTTTAGATAGCCAGAAATTGGTGTGGCCGCTTCCTGTTTTATTTCATAACCCTTCTCAACATATTTTTTAGCATGAGCCTTCCAATTTTTAATTCTTAAACCTCCCCTTAATTTCCAACCAACCGATTTGTAATAGTTATAAAATTTCACACCTTCAATTTCAGTCCAATTATTTTCTTTAAAAAAAATTAAAACTTCTAATTGGCTGGCAGGCATTGCCAGTTTATTATTGTTTTCTTTTGTTTTAAGTTTATAAGAAGGTGCCAGATTTTGGCCTGGTTCTGGGACGCTGTTGGCCATTTTTTGATACGCAGGTGTCCCAGAGCTTGTACCACTAGTTGTCCCGAATATGGACATCTTCACTTTCGAACCTCTTGCTGGGTGAAAAGATGGGAAATAGTTTAGATAGCCCCAATCATTCAAATCTTTCAGATAAATGTGATATGTAGTTTTTGACTTGAACTTTGCTTTTTCCATAATGAACTCCCTATTAATGGTCAGTGTCTTTTTGAAGAATTCACGATTCCATTTCTGGAAGAATGCCAGGTATAATGTAATATGGCCTTGTTTGATTCTCTCGTCATTATTGAATCTTTCAAAGACCGTATTTAGGTGGGCTATGTAGTTTACTTTTTCCATCGGTTCTTAAGGGTTTCGTTATCATTATTTTTTTCACGATACTACACTTGCTTTTTCTCTGTGCTATACTTTTTCTCTACAAGCAATGGCTTCTTTGTTGGTTCTGCTTGTTCGAAAAGCGAATACAACATTGCCGCCGTAGGTTTGGTTTGGGATTTTTCAATATCCTTGAGGATAGCAATCATTCCGTTCATCCGTTTTTTGATAAGTAAGGATATTCTCGTTTCTAAGGTATCCATTCGCGGTCCCATAGATTCTGCAGGAGAAATTCCGTTTTCCTCAAAAAAGTCCATCATGAGTATCAAGGTCATGGATTGGGATTTTGACATTTTCTTACAGAATTTTCGAAACCGTATCGCTACCGAAGTCTTTATGCCTAGCTTCTCAAATCGCTCTTTTTGTAATTCTTTATCCATTTTTTCTGAAATTTTGTACTGGTTTTATTGGGTTATAGGCGTTTTTTCTGAAAATCGGGCTCAAATACCAAAATTCCCAAAAGAGATAATACTCCCAAAACCCCTATTCTCATTGCTGATGGAGAAAAAAATCAAAACGAAACATCGCGTCAGCGTGTTACCCTCTTGCTACTCCATCCCTTCATTTCATTTCAGGGTTTTCATACTTTCTACCTGAAGCTAAAAAGCCTATAGAACAATATGGTCCACCTGACACTTTTAGCATAGATTGTATTTCTTTTTTTGATGAATCCTTAGTGTTCAAAAGAAAACGATGATATTTATTAACCCCGTTCCTTATTGAATTACCACAAAATCGAAGCCATATTAAATGGTGTTATTTGGTGTCAATTAGTTGCCAAAATGACATTTATCCAACTACTTATTATATCCAGAGCGTTTTCCTTTTCCTTTTTTTTTGATGGTAGATTGTATTTCTCTAGCAGCAGGGTCTTTAAATATTAGCTGACACCTATATTGGTTTTTGAGCTATTCCAATTACTTCCCATAAAGCCTTCGCTGTTACCTTTTCTGTAACTATACCTGAAATTTCGGTTGCGTAAGGACTTATAAAAATGAGCCTGCGAATGGTTATGCAGTCCGTCTCAGGCTAAATTTTAAATCTTTGTGCAAGAAAGTAGAAGCTTGCACAAGTGGTTAGCGAACTTGATTCTTAATTTTTACTTGGTAATGGAGTGTTTCTTTCCGTCCTAGAGGAAAGAATAAGTGCAAGGGAAAGTCAATATTGGGAATTGGGTTTAAGACCTATACTCAAGAAGCTCTTTTACTGTAGTGCAGGTTTTTCAGCGGAATGAAAGAAAATGTGCTGAATGACATAATGAACTCAAAAACAATTGGAGCCTATTGATTAGATTAATCAAAGTAGAGATAAATCTGAAACTAAAAATCACCAATTTACTCAATAAAAAATAGGTTTAAATATTTAATTGTAGACCCTAAAAAAAATTGGTTTTTAAGATGATTTTTATAGCTCGTTCCCTACTTAATATTGGCTTGGACCAATTTTAAAGATATTGATTAATTTTTTCAACTCTTTCACTCGGAACATCACTTTTATTAATGTAAAATTCATTTGTTGATGGAATTTCTTTGGAGTTCTCTTCATTAATCTTCCATAATAGGCCTTTGCCGTTAATAACACTACCCCCAGTATAAACCAACATATGACTGGCAAACAAATCTTTTTCTAATGGTTGAACTTGAAGTGAAAATTGAGAGTACGAAGTCTGATTCTTCTCATTAAACTCAGAAATCAAATAATTCTCAGTCTTATTCAACCTTCCAATACCTTTAAAATTAGTATTATTAATTTTTAGTTTTATTTCTCCTAGTTCATTCAATACTTCAAAAGAAATAGGAATTAGATAGTCATTTCTGTCTAGATAATAGCCTCTATAGCTGCCAATCAAAAAATTTATAATCTCTGAGCGGTTGATTGAAACGGCTAAGTCGGAATCTTTATGAGGTAGAATACCATCTACAATTAGCCGTTGTGAATAGAGATGATGATGAAAAATAGGATTGATTGTATTGTTTCTCACTTTTGCATTTTGTGCTTCGGAATTAGCTACTTCTTCAAAAACAAGTTTGCCTATTACCGGATTATTATTTCGGTCAAAACCGCAATAAGCCCCTAAAAGAAGTGGTTTGTTATTCATATTATTACCATAGAATAAATTCACAAAACATTCTTTATTTAAACTGGAATCTTGCTTGCTAAAGTAAAATGACAAAGCGCTATCCCCTGTTGGGACGCATTTCCCAAAATAGCTATATGTGGTAGGCTCTTTATCTTTTTCCCAGTATATGATCTCCCAAGAAGCAGATTTCATCTGGTATATGGTAAATTTTGATTTGATATAGTACTGTCTATCCTCTACATAGTAGCCCACATAATATAGTACTTGATCATCCTTAATGGAACCCTCTAAAATTGCTTGTTCTACTTCCCTAACATCTGCACTTATGTAAGTGGAATTTTGCAGATAGTCATTATAGTCTTTGTATCCTGCGGCAGTGATTAAAATAGTTAAGTAGTCTCTTCTTATTTTAACTTTTGTTTTATGACCGGCATCAATTTCCCTTCTTTTATTGTACAGATATTTCCCATTAATCCATTGACCTGTTCTTTCTGTTATGTAGCTCTTAAGGTTTGCCCTATCTTCATCATAGTTGCCGAAACCGTAAAGTTGAAAAACCGTTAAGGTTTTAAGTTCTATGGAATTATGTTTAGAAAAAAGCTCTAAAAGCTCCTTATGTAAACCAATATAGAAGTTGTGTGATAACTCAATTCCTCTTACGCTCATTATGTGGAATGCTTATAATAAGCTAATTATACTATAATTCCATTTAAATTCCTATTATAAGTATTAAATATTAAGTTAACTGGAATTATTCCAGTTAACTTGAAATCTATATATATTGGCTATCGATAACGTTTATGAAAAGCTAACTAATCACTCAATCATGAAAAAATTATTTCTATTTTTCGCTTTAGTTTCACAAGTATGTTTTAGCCAACAGTCAAAAGATGTTGGAGGTACAATAGTTGACTCTGCCGGAAATCCTATTGGCGGCGCAACTGTAATAGATAAATCAGACAACACCAATGGTGTGATTTCTGATTTTGATGGTCACTTCGTTATATCGGTGATAGAGTCTACGAAAGAACTGGAAGTTTCTTATCTAGGATTTAAAACCAAAACCGTAACCATCGATGGTGATTTCGTCAACATTACATTAGAAGAAGAGGCGAGTGAATTGGACGGGGTTACTATACAAGGCTTTGCATCTGTTTCAAGTAAAGCACGTGTGAGGGCACAAGCTATTCAAAGTTTACCAGAGACAACAGTTGCGATAAATGCCGCAACGATAGAATCTAGTGGTATTGATAATATTCAGTCATTTACTTCTCAAATATCCAATGTAACTTTTACACAAGCACAACAGCCAGGTGTAAATTTTCTTACTGTTCGTGGTATTTCACAGATTAGGAATGCAGAATCTCCTGTAGCTGTGGTTATTGACGGTATGACATTGCCAGATGCAAGCGCCATGAATATGTCATTATACGATATTGAACTATTGGAATTCGTAAAAGGTCCACAGGGAACCTTATATGGTAAAAATGCCATTGCCGGGGCGGTAAATATTGTAACGAAAGACCCAACGAACAAGAACAAAACTAAGGTGCTGTTAACAGGTGGAAACGGTGGGTTATTTGGAGCTGGACTATCTTCATCTGGTGCTATTACAAAGGATAAGTTTTTTTACAGCCTTACAGGTAGGTATAGCAGTTTTGATGGTTTGATTAACAATACCTTTTTAAATCAAAAATCAGATTTTTCCCAAGAAATTAATTTTAGAGGAAAGTTAAAGTATCGATTTAACCCTAGATGGTCGGCTGTTTTTGTTCAAGACAATTTTAAGGTGGAAGCAGGAGGAAACTACTACGTAACCAAAACCGATATTTTTGACCCAACAATCCCAGTACTTGCAGATGACGACTATTCCAGTGAGCCCTTCGGAGATATATTAGGAGATTCTGAGCTATCAAATTCGTTGAGCAGTTTTAAGCTTGAAGGGGCTTTGACAAAAGCAAAATTTCAATCTGTCACTTCCTATAATGCAACTAGACGCTACTATATTGGAGAAAATGATTACTCTCAATATGCTTTTAGCAAGGTGTCTCAGCAATCGGATTCGGATACATTTAGTCAAGAGTTTAGATTAACATCAACTGCAGATGAAGATGCAAAACTTAATTATACAGTAGGAACTTTATTCCAAAATAGTGAGCGCTATCTAAATACCTCTACTTTTTTGAATAGAACCTATTATGAAGGTGGTTTTGTAGATGCTTCCGCAGAAAATGCAGATTATAGTGCGGACCCTTTAATAGGAAATGATGATGATAATACGATTCGCACGTTAGCAGCATTTGGTTTTTTAGACTATAAATTAACGTCCAAGTTAACTGTGTCAGCAGGGGTGCGTGTAGATAATGACAAACTTACCAACGAATCCCGTATATCAAATAATACGATAGAGAACGATATTACCGTATGGCAACCAAAATTCTCAATAGCCTATGAATTCTCTCCAACGGTAATGGGGTACGCAAACTATGGTCGTGGCTATAGAAGTGGAGGATTTAATTCTGATGAAACCGTAAAATTTGGCAGAACTTACGAGCCAGAATTCACGAACAACTACGAGGTTGGTTTAAAGACAAGTTTTTTGAACAATAGAATAATTTTTAACAATGCGTTTTACCGTATTGATTTCGAAAATCAACAACAATACACCTTCATTCCCGTAACGCCAGCTGTATTGGGTATTTATAACTTTGAAGAATCTAAAATCACAGGTTTCGAATCTGAAATAAAGTTTAGAGCAACCAATTACCTAGATTTCTTTGCAAGTATAGGATTAAATGATGGCGAGATAGTAGAAGGAACTTATAATAGATTAACCAATGCCGCAGCATTTGATTATGAAACTAGTGAGGTGGTCGATGTTAGCGGAAATACTTCTCCTTTCACCATTGAAAGCACATTTCAAATAGGTGCAAATGCTAATTTTGAATTGTCAGAAAACTCAAAACTAGGATTTCATATTAATGCGGATAGCAGGGGTACACAATATTGGGATCCGTTGGAAGAATATAAGCAAGACCCATTTACCCTGGTAAACGCTAGAGTCAATCTAAAGTTAAATAAATTCGGCATCAGCTTATGGGCTAATAACATTTTTGACACGGAATTCAATACAGAGTTTTTCCCAACCGCTGAATTTGGCTTCAATAATTTAAGATTCCCAAATACACCAACCACAGTGGGCGTAGACCTTTCCTATAGCTTCTAAATTCACAATAAAAGTTTAATAATTATCTCCTTTTCTTGGCAAAAACCAGGTTAAGAGTGCTGACTATACAACATATTTAAACTAATAAGACATAAAAGTAAATTGTAAGGTCATTAGATTCCACGAATATGGAGAATTAGATGTTTTAGGCATGGAGAATATCACTATGGAAGACCCAAACCCAACACTATTCCCTTTAGTCCCGTTGATTAGGAAAAAGGTGATAATGAATGCCTATTCTCAATTCACCCATGTAGAAGACATCGATAAGTTAAACGAATGCAAGGCTTATGTTTTAGAAAGAGTTAAAAAAGGAGCTTTAAAGCCATTAGTGGGAAAAGTTTTCGATTTTAAGGATTATAAAAAGGCATATGAGTATATGCTTTCCAATCAGCAGGTAGGAAAAATTGTAGTTAGGGTAACGAATAAATAATTAAGATATATGAGAGTCGCAACAGATATTGGTGGAACTTTTACAGACCTGGTTTTTTTTGACTACGACCGAGAAACCAAAGAGGTTAGAAAGGTTGAGGTTTCCAAATCAAGCACTACTCCAGGTGAATTTGAAAAAGGGATATTAAATGCTATTCAAAAGATAGATTTAGATTTAAATACCATTGATTTTTTCGCACACGGTACAACGGTAGTTATAAATGCCATTACCGAGCGTAAAGGGTCTAAAACGGCCTTGATAACAACGGAAGGCTTTCGAGAC
>CALHVP010000229.1 GCA_938038975.1 uncultured Maribacter sp.
ATTTTTATTTTACCCATTCTAGCGTTGTGAAAATTGATTTAGTAATCAAGAACTTTTAACAGCATAAAGTTAACACTAAATCAAACTAATTTTGAGTTAAGTTTGATTTAAAATTGCGCGGAACATTTTATGCTGCCATTACTTGAAATTAGCTCAAATACCAATCAATTACTTTTCGTACGCCCTGCTTAAGTTCTATACTATGCTTCCATCCTAAATTATTTAATTTAGAAACATCTGTCAATTTTTTTAAGGTGCCATCTGGCTTTTGAGTATTGAACTTAAAATTGCCTTGAAAACCGATCTCGCTTTTAATCAATAGCGCTAAGTCAGCAATAGAAATGTCAGAACCTGTTCCAATATTAATATGTGTATTTCTCACTTCATTTGTAGATTCATGTGTGTCAGAAAACTCTCGATTTTCCATTAAAAATACGCAAGCATCAGCCATGTCTTCTGACCAAAGAAATTCTCGCATAGGTTTTCCGCTACCCCAAATTTCTACAGAAACTTTATTGTCGTTTGTAGAAACTCCATATTTCTCAAGTATATTCAAGATGGCTGTCTTTTCAGAATCACCTGTTAAACCTTCAATAGGTAAACGGTTTAGATCAGTTGAAATAGCACTCCAGTTATTTTCTTCCAGGGCCTTCCCTAATAAAATTTTACGAATAAGCGCGGGTAATACATGAGATTTTTCTAAATCGAAATTATCATTAGGTCCGTAGAGATTCGTTGGCATCACCGAAATATAGTTCGTGCCATATTGAATATTATAACTTTCACAAAGCTTTATACCTGCTATTTTAGCAATAGCATATGGCTCATTGGTGTATTCTAAAGTATCAGTTAGTAGAAAGTCTTCCTTCATAGGTTGGGGACAGTTCTTCGGATAGATACATGTGCTCCCCAAGAAAAGTAACTTTTTAACCTTGTTTAAATATGACTGATGAACTACATTATTTTGTATCATGAGATTCTCATAAATAAAATCAGCGCGGTAGGTGTTATTGGCTACAATTCCACCAACCTTAGCGGCGGCCAAAATGACATATTCAGGTTGTTCACTCTCAAAGAACTCTTTTACACTAATTGTATCTGATAAATCTAATTCTGAATGGGTTCTAGTCACTAAATTAGTATACCCTTTATTATTGAGGTTTTTTACAATAGCGCTGCCAACAAGCCCTCGATGACCTGCTACATATATTTTAGCATTCTTTTCCATAAATTACTCGAAGTAGTTTAGTATTCTATACCCACCATCTTTCAAGTATTGCTCTTTTTTCATGAGATTTAAATCACTTCGAACCATATCTTTAACAAGATCTTCTAATTCATATTCCAATTCCCAACCTAATTTAGTTTTAGCTTTTGTCGGGTCTCCGATAAGTAATTCAACTTCGGTAGGTCTAAAATATTTCGGATCTACGGAAAGCACTTCTTTACCAATTTCTATTTGATAATCAGGGTTGTTACATGATTTCACAAATGCTTTTTCCTCGACACCTTTACCTTTGAATTCTAATTCAATACCTGCCTCAGCAAAACTCATACGAACAAATTCTCTAACAGGTGTAGTCTTACCAGTTGCGATTACCCAATCTTCAGCTTCATCAGCTTGTAAGATCATCCACATCATACGAACATAATCTTTGGCATGACCCCAATCACGTTGTGCATCCAAATTACCTAGGTAAATTTTATCCTGCAGACCTAAAGCAATTCTTGAGGTTGCCCGTGTAATTTTACGAGTCACAAAAGTTTCCCCTCTAATTGGAGATTCGTGATTAAATAATATACCATTACATGCATACATTCCATAAGCTTCTCGGTAATTTACCGTAATCCAATAGGCATACATTTTAGCAACGGCGTATGGACTTCTTGGGTAAAATGGAGTGGTTTCAGATTGTGGTACTTCTTGAACTTTACCATATAACTCAGAAGTAGAAGCTTGATAAATACGGGTTTTCTTTTCCAATCCTAAAAGACGAACTGCGTCTAATATTCTCAAAGTCCCGATTCCATCTGCATTAGCTGTGTATTCAGGAATTTCAAAAGACACATGTACATGACTCATGGCTGCCAAATTGTAAATTTCGTCCGGTTGTATTTCTTTAATCAAACGAATCAAATTGGTACTATCGGTCATATCACCATAATGCAATATGAAATTTCTATTTTCAATATGAGGATCTTGATATAAATGATCTATTCTATCGGTATTAAAAAGCGAAGACCTTCTTTTTAATCCGTGCACGATGTAGTCTTTCTTTAAAAGAAATTCACTTAAGTAGGCACCATCTTGCCCCGTAACTCCGGTAATTAATGCAATTTTTTTCAATGTATTTAATTTAGTTAATTGTGTTTGTTTATTCTAACGTTTAATTACTATGGTATATTTTATACCATGCTATATATTGTTTAACTCCATCTTCAATGGATGTTGTTGGACTGTACTTATAATCGGTCATTAAATTGTCAATATTAGCCCAAGTTTTTTCAACATCTCCTGGTTGAATGGGTAGCATTTGTTTGATCGCTTTGGTATTTAAATTCAGTTCTATCTGTTCAATAAAATCTAAAAGTTTGACAGCGCTATTGTTTCCAATATTATAGAGTTTGTAAAACTCTTTTAAAGCTGACCTGCTTTTTACTTCCCCTTTCAAAACTCTACAAACGCCTTCCGCAATATCAGTTACATAGGTGAAATCTCGCTCCATGTTACCATGATTAAAGACCTTAATGGGTTTGTTTTTAGAAATGGCGTCAGCGAATAAATACGGAGCCATATCGGGTCGACCCCATGGGCCGTAAACTGTAAAAAAGCGTAGACCGGTGGTTGGCATTTCAAATAGATGACTATACGTATGCGCCATCAATTCATTACTTTTTTTGGTAGCAGCGTAGAGGCTAATGGGTTGATCTACATTGTCTTCTACCGAAAAAGGGGTCTTATCATTTAGACCATAAACGCTTGAGCTACTAGCATAAACCAAATGTTTAATTGCGTTATGTCTGCAACATTCTAATATGTTCAAAAACCCAACAATATTACTATCTACATAAATATTTGGATTTTCAATACTGTATCGTACTCCAGCTTGTGCCGCCAAATTACATACTAGATCAAATTTTTCATTTTCAAAAAGTTTAGGTAGTTCACCACGATTTTCCAAATTCATTCGATAGAAAGAAAACTTGTTTTTATGTGTACTACTTTCGGCTTTTTTGTGAAAAATTGAAGCTTCTTTTTCTTGAATACCTAATTCATTCAAACGACTATATTTAAGATTAATATCGTAGTAAGAATTGATATTATCAAGACCTACTACGATATAATTCTCTTTCAATAGAAGTTCGCAAACATGGTAACCAATAAACCCTGCAGCTCCGGTTACCAATATCTTCATGATTGTCCTATTTTGTAATATTCAAAACCTATTTTTTCCATGGTACTTTTCTCTAACAAGCGTCTACCATCAAAAACAAAAGCAGGTTTCAACATTTTATTATATATGTCGTTCCAATCATAAGATTTAAACTCATCCCATTCGGTTAAAATAGCGATAGCATGTGCATCTTCAGTTGCTCTGATTGGGTCACTAACTACTTTTAATAATCTTCTGTTCTCTTCTGGTGACCTAGTTCCTAAATAATCTAAATCTGAATAAATCTTACTTTCGGGTACTTTAGGGTCATAAATAATAATTTCTGCTTTTTCGTCCAATAAAGCGTCAGCTACATAAATAGCAGCAGATTCTCTGGTGTCATTGGTGTCCTTT
>CALHVP010000230.1 GCA_938038975.1 uncultured Maribacter sp.
TTGGGGATTCTATGACTTTGCAGGATCTACATTAGTACATTCTGTTGGTGGATGGGCTGCCTTAGTTGCAATAGCACTATTAGGCGCAAGAATAGGCAAATTTGGCAAAGATGGTAAGCCAAAAGCAATACCTGGTCATAACATTCCTTTAGCAACTGCAGGGGTACTCGTACTTTGGTTAGGTTGGTTTGGTTTTAATGGTGGATCTGTTCTTTCAGCAGACCCTGAATTAACTTCTTTAGTACTGGTAACTACAAGTTTAGCAGCGG
Source organism: uncultured Maribacter sp. (assembly GCA_938038975.1). GTDB lineage: Bacteria > Bacteroidota > Bacteroidia > Flavobacteriales > Flavobacteriaceae > Maribacter. The sequence goes on from CALHVP010000230.1 coordinate 270, forward strand.
CAGCTGGTGGTTTTGGCGCCATGATTCTATCTACAATTCTTTACAAAAACTTAGACTTGACCATGTTCTTAAACGGGATCCTTGGCGGCTTAGTAGGGATTACGGCAGGAGCAGATTTAATGTCTCCCAATGAAGCGGTAGTTATTGGTTTTCTTGCGGGTATCATTATCGTTTTAGGAGTTGCATTAGTAGATAAACTAAAACTAGATGATCCAGTAGGTGCGGTAGCCGTTCACTTAATATGCGGTATCTGGGGAACACTCGCCGTTGGAATTTTTGGAGCTAAAGCTGGTGGAGATCAATTCTTGACTCAATTGTACGGCGTATTAATTGTAGGAGCATTTTGTATAGTTACCTCAGGAATTATTTTAGGTGCGCTAAAAGCAACCTTAGGACTGCGTGTTTCTAAAGAAGAAGAATTGGAAGGTCTAGATATCCATGAACATGGAATGGATGCTTATTCTGACTTTAGAATGAATCAACACTAAATAGTATAAAAATTAAACGGAGCGTTTTGCAGAACGCTCCGTTACATAACCTTTTCAAAAAATTCAGTTTACTCAATTAAAACAATCCGTAAAGGATATTAAAATTAGAACTTATGAAAGCGATTACTTTAACAAAATTCGTAAAAAATATATTCCTATCCGCATTTATGCTATTTTCTTTAACTACAGTTCTAGCGCAGGAAGAAGAAACACCAAAATTCTCCGTTAGTGGATCTATAGATGCGTATTACCGGGCTAACCTAAATGCTGGTAATGGACTAGATGCTCAAGCACCTGGTAGTTCATTTGCAAATCTTCCAGGTTTCGCCTTAGGCATGGCAAACGTTATTGGTAGCTATGAAGGAGAAAAGGTTGGTTTCGTTGCAGATCTTGTTTTTGGCCCAAGAGGTACAGATGCAATATTTGCTTCTCCAATGTATTCTTCTACTGGAGATATTGTGAACCAATTATATGCTTATTGGAATGTAACAGACAAAGTTACTTTGACCTTTGGTAATTTTAATACCTTCTTAGGCTATGAAGTTATTTCTCCAACAGCTAATTTTAACTACAGTACATCTTATCTATTTTCATACGGACCATTTTCTCATACAGGAATAAAAGCAGATTTTGCTTTATCTGATGACCTAAGTTTGATGTTGGCTGTAATGAATCCTACAGATTTAACCGAGTTCAACCCTACGGGACAATATGCATATGGTGTGCAACTAGGATATAGCGGACAATACGCAAATTTACTTGTAGACAATGGGTCTTTTGAAGTAGATTATACAGGTGGTGTTGATATTTCTGATAAATTCTTTCTTGGCCTAAACGCAGCATTTTTCAGTGGCGATATAGATGATGGGATAGGAAGTTTTGCAGGGGTAGCATTATACCCACAATTAGCAACTTCTGAAAACTTTACTATAGGATTACGTGGTGAGTATTTTGCAGAGACAGATTTCTTTGGCGCAATTGGTGCAGTTGATGCGGAAGGAGATGCAAGTGTTTTCGCAGTAACCTTAACAGGAAGTGCTACTATTGGCAATCTAATGATTAAGCCAGAATTTCGTCTAGACAGCACCTCTGAAGAGGGCACTTTTGTAAATGGAGATGGCGAGCCACTTAGCAGCTTAAGTTCTTTTGTTCTAGCCGCAGTGTACTCCTTTTAAATTCTAATGATTAATTGTTGATTTTTTATAATTTGCAAAAAACGGTTTCATGTTATCATGAAGCCGTTTTTATTTCTCCTTTTTAAAATCCTTAACTCCAGCAAGCACGCTAATCTTCAAATCATTGACAGCAGGAACCAATGGACATGAAAACTTTTTATTGTATGCACAATAAGGATTATAGGCTCTATTAAAATCTAAAGTTATTATAGTTGTTTTAGGAATTCTTAAATCTAAATAACGACCGCCTCCATAGGTTTCATTTCCATTTGTGAGATCTGTAAAGGGTAAAAAAAGATAGTCTTCAAACCCTTCTTCACTCATTAATTCTGGATTTTGATAGACTTCTAAGGAATGCTCTTTTCCTTTTAGCTGAAAATTTACAATACCATAAACAACTTCTTCAGATTTCCTATCTGTAGTTGTTGGCATTAAAAAAGGTAATGCTTCTGGCGTTCTTATTAATTCTGCTGTTACAATATAATTTGTATCAGGTAGAAAAAATTCTAACGTTTCAAAATCTATTCTAAATCTATCTGGGAGTGGTGACTCTTCTGGGTTTTTGAATTCTGTATTAAGTTTTTTCTGAAACTCCAATACGTCTGCAATTTTATTGGATTTTGATATCGGAATCTCCTGCTCTATAACATCATGATATTTCTTACCCTGCTTACAGCTAATAGACGTAAAAATTAAGAGCAGAAGAACGCTTATTCGTAAGTGCATGTCATATAATTATTTATCAAAAATACACTATTAGAAGAACTGTCCTTCTATTTTCATTGTACTTTGCACTCTCAACTGATTCTAATATTATGAATATTCGATTTTTAATTTTTGTTATTATTTTAAGTACTACAAGTTGTACGCATCTACAAAAAGAAGAGAAAAATGAAACTCGTTTAATGCCAGACCTAGAAACCAACAGATACAATGTTGCATTTTTAATTATGGATGGTGTTTACAATACAGAATTTACCGCACCTTACGACATATTTCAACATACCCAATATAGAGAGAATATAAAGGCAATGAATACCTTTACGGTAGCAAATACCTTAAAACCAATAACCTCTTTTGAAGGATTACGCTTTTTACCAGATTTTGATTACACTAAAGATTCCCTACCTCAAATAGACATTCTAGTTCTCCCAAGTGCAGAACACCATTTAGATTCCGATTTAAAAAATAATATTCTTTTAGATTTTATAAAAAAAGTAGATAAAGAGGCGCTATTTATAACAAGCCATTGCGATGGCGCTTTTCTATTGGCAAAAACTGGTATTTTAGATGCTGTTGTATCAACAACCTTTCCAAGCGATATTGTATCTTATCGAAAAATGTTTCCCCACCTAAAAGTAAAAGATAGTGTTCTTTTTGTGCATGATGGAAAATATATTACTTCTGTAGGCGGCGCAAAAAGTTTTGAGGCTGCACTATACCTTTGTGAACTTTTATATGGAAAAGAGATAGCTATATCCTTAGCTAAAGGATTGGTAATAGATTGGAAACTAGAGACTGTACCACATCTTATTCTTCCATAACATCATAACGAGCTTGGTTCAGATATTTTTCTACTAATGCATTAAACTCTGGCATTATTCTAAACAAAGCAGTATTCTGCACTGCATATAATTCATCCTTATCTGTATATCCATTCTTTAGTAGTTCTTCTAAATAAAACAGGGCGGTACCGTAATCCTCGATTTTTGAACTATTAGAAATAATATTTAGATAGTACTCATAATTTTTAGGCGCTGTAATAGTCTTTAACATGTACAACAAGGTTAGCGCATCCATGTCTACTACTTTATCATCAGAAGCTATAACATCAATGGTATCCTCTATCAATGCGTTTACATATCCACGAAGTCTGCGAGCCATTTGCTTTTCATATACATTTTCACTTTTAACAAGCTTATTTAACTCTTCCATCTGGTAGGTCCACCATCCCAAATTATTATAATTATAAGTCATAATATCCTCCTCCAAGAAATAGATATAATCTTCTTTGGTGAATGATTCTTTTAGCAAAACAGCATTTTGACTCCGCTTAGCCGCCTTAAAAGAACTAGTCTTTCTTAACTGCTTTCTAATGTCTTTTAATGAATCTAACTCCATCCAAGGAGCATGCACACGAATCATTTCAGACAAAAGATGTTCTGCCATTAATGGCTTTTTCTCTGAAAACAAAGTATTGGCTTTGGTTAACAACTCATTGTAAAACGTATTAACTTTTTTTATTTCTTTTTCTGTTTCTCCTTTTGCCATAGAAGCTAATGTTAACATTCTGAAAGCTTCAACTAAATATCCGTTTTCTGGCCATTGATTCCCCGAATCAAATAATAAGAGCTGGTTCGGAAATTTTAGTTTATCCAGCACCTTTCTAGTCTCCAACATATCGGTGAAATTATAATCCTCTCTACCTACAATACCTATGAAATAAAACGGATTTTTTGCACTTAGGATTTCTAAATTACCAACTGCGGCAGCACAAGAAACCACGCCGTTTATCCCTTTTATAAAATTTGGTAATATCGAAGCAAATCTCGCAGCATTAGAGAAACCTGCAGTATAGGTTCGATTCTTTGCTATTGGCAATAATTCATGAGCAGCAATCATCATCCTATTAGCAATTACAATATTACTAGTAAGTGATAACGTGTCACTAAGATTATTAGAAGTAGCTAAAATATACCCCTCTTGTTCGGCAGCGAACTTGAACATAGAAAGACCTTGTTTTCCCTTACCCTTCATATCAAAAACAAAAACTACCGGCCAGCTTTTAGACATCTCAAAACTAGTAGGTAGGTAAATAGCGAATGTTTCCTTCAGAGAATCGTTTACAATTACATTCTCAGTTATGGCTCCTTTAACCAAACTTACCTTTTGAGCCAGAAGGAAAAAAGGGAATAAAAAAAGAAGAAGAATAGCATATTTTTTCATATTGAAAAGTTATCAAAAATCTAGCCAAGATTTAATTATATCAGTTAGTTTTTTTAAGATTTTAAATAAATTACGCCCATTTTAATTATAAACACAGAACAGCCAAAAGGGATATTCAAAAAAAGTAACATAAAAAACACAGGATAACTGTTATATTGATTTCTTGAAAACAGAAAACACTATTAAGGCTAACCAATACGATTTACAATAATTTTATATATCAGAAATTTTCACGATAGGTGCATCAGCAATTACTTGAGACAGCACAATGTTTGTTCTTGTTTCACCATATTGAATTAGTTTATCTATAAATTTTTCTAAATGAAACTGATCCTTCAAAACAACCTCCATTACTATATTCTCATTTCCTGTAATCCTATAACAATTTACTATCTCCTTAAAAGACGGAGCCAATGCTAGAAACGGTTTTAATTTCCCCATAAATGCCCTTAAACTTATAATGGCTTTTAACTGGTGCCCAGTAAGAGAATGAGATACTGTAGTCTTATAGCCAAGTAAAATACCTGCGTCCTCCATTTTCTTTACACGCTCTCCTACAGCAGGAGCAGTAAGGCCAATTGAACGACCAATATTAGCAAAAGATTCTCTTGAATTTTGTTGGAGATGTTTTAATATTTTCCAATTAAGCTCATCAATCTTTATATTCGAATTCATAATTAGTATTATTACTTATTATCAAAGGTAAATTAACTATTTCACTTTATAATACAAAGTATTCTACTAAGATTGTGAATTAACTTTATACTATAAGTATAAAACCCCAGTACAGTGTCAAACAAGAATTTAAAACAATTACCTATTTACAAAAAAGCGATGGACTTGTGTATCATGAGCAGAGAGATTGCATCTTATGTTTCACTGAATAAAGATTTATTAAAACTATACCAATCCAACAGCCATAGAGATTGTATTGCTGATTCCTTGCTAACAGATGCTATTTTAATTCCTCAAAAAATAGTTCAGGTAGAATTTTCCAATTGCACATCAGAACGTCTAGACAATCTTACTTTTATCAATATTATGTTACGTAATATTAATTCTTATTGTTTAGGGTTAGAAAAAGATGGAGTTAAGGAGGTAGAGTATTTAAATTTATTACGAATTGAAATTCGAAGTTTTAGAAAACAATACAAAAAATGGAAAATTTCTTTGAATTAAACAGTTTTAGTCACAATAATTCAGAATATACTAATCGTGCCTTAATAGATAAATAACTTTAACCATAATAAGTTACTTTTGGTAGCTAAAAACTATTTTGAAAGTAATTATTCTCATAAACTGTCCTGATCAGGCGGGAATTATAAATTCAGTTACCCAATTTATACATTTGCGTTCTGGAAACATTATTTATCTAGATCAACACGTAGATAAATCATCTGACATTTTCTTCATGCGACTTGAGACAGAATTCCAGACTGACGAATTTAGCGCAGAGAATTTTAAAACATTATTTAAGAATGAGTTAGCTCAACTATACCAAATGCACTGGAGTATTCACCTAGATACTCATAGACCAAAAATGGCTCTTTTTGTCTCCAAGTATAATCATTGTCTTTACGATTTGTTAGGCAGACATAATTCTGGTGAACTCAAAGTAGACATTCCCTTTATACTTAGTAACCACCCAGATTTAAAATTTATCGCAGATCAGTTTAATATTCCATTTTATCATATCCCATTTTCAAAGGAAAACAGAGAAGCGGCAGAAGAAAAGCAGCTTACATTATTAAAAGAACACAAAGTAGATTTTGTTGTTTTAGCACGCTATATGCAAATAGTAAGTGAACGATTAATAAGCATATATCCTAATCGAATTATTAATATTCACCATTCTTTCTTACCTGCATTTGCTGGGGCAAAGCCTTATCACGCTGCATTTAAGCGAGGTGTTAAAATTATAGGAGCAACAAGTCATTATATAACAAGTGAATTGGATGCTGGCCCTATTATAGAACAAGATGTTACAACCGTTTCTCATTCACATTCAATTTCAGATTTTATAAGTAAAGGAAGAGATTTAGAAAAAATTGTCCTTTCTAGAGCTATAAAATTACACGTATTAAGAAAAACGATGGTTTATAACAATAAAACAGTCATTTTCTCGTAAATAGTAAACACTTAATAAAATAGTACAGCATGAAAAAAATAACACTTTTAATGGGTATAATTCTATTTATATCTTGCAACGAATTACAACAGGTAGTTAACCAACTTCCAAGCGGAACTCCTTCCTTAGGTAATGAAGAAATTGGCAGTGGACTCCGTGCTGCTCTTGACAAAGGAATTACCAAACAAGTAAGCAAGCTTACCAAAACAGATGGGTTTTTCAAAAACGAATTAGTAAAAATAGTATTACCAGAAGAACTTAGAAAAGTTGATAAAACCCTTAGAGATATAGGATTAGGCAATTTAGCTGATGAAGGACTTAAAGTCCTAAACCGTGCCGCGGAAGATGCAGTTTCAGAAGCTACACCTATCTTCATAAATGCAATAAAAGAAATATCGTTTAATGATGCCAAAGGCATCCTTTTAGGAGATGACGAGGCAGCCACCAGCTATTTAAAAAATAAAACCACTAGTGAATTATACACAAAATTTAATCCTGTTATAAAATCATCTTTTGAAAAAGTAGGAGCAGATAAGGTTTGGTCATCATTAATAAATAAATATAATGCCATTCCGCTAACCTCAAATGTAAATCCAGACCTTACAGATTACGTAACCCAAGAAGCACTAAAAGGAGTTTATACTATGATTGCTGTTGAAGAAAAAGAAATAAGAACTAAGGCGTCATCTAGGACCACAGATTTATTAAAAAAAGTGTTTGCGCTCCAAGATTAAAAAAATTAACAGTTTTTGCAATATATTAAAATAAATAGCGTTAAAAATATTGAATGTCAGGTTGTTACATTAAATAACAAAAGACATTTCTTTGAGTTAGCAATTTTTTGAGTTAGTTAGTTAGTTTAAAACCGGTGGGAGCACCGGTTTTTTTATGGAATAAATCTAAGGAACACCTAATTAAAGATATCATACCAGCCAGTTTAGTAGCAATATACTCCCTATAGATTTAGAAGAAGTTAGCGTTGTAATACTATTCTTTAGCCATCCCAGTTAAATAGCCAATAACCATATTATTAAATAGTTGAGGCTGCTCAATATTAACCACATGACCGCAATCTTGAATAATAAAAAGATTGGATGTTTTATGGGCTGCAGTAATCTTCTTTATTGTGGGCAAGAAAAGATAATCTTCTTCTCCCATTACATATAATGTAGGAATAGATATATCAGCAGACCTAAAAAACCGTAGCAAGGGATTAATTTCAGAGGTTAGCTTAAACCATCTTATAAATTCTTTTTGATATAGTTTTTTAGCTTCTCGAACGAAAAGCAAACGAGATTCTCTATGATTACGATTAGGCATAATCACAAAAGCGAAAAACTTATACAGCCATAAATATGGAACTACTGATTTAAAAATCACCCCCAACCGCATTAGAATCTGTGATCTCAAATTTAGTTTCATAATTGCACCACCCATAATCATGCTCTCAACCCTATGCGGATGCTTTTCTGCAAGATTACGAATAAGTATTGTACCTAGTGAGATACCAATAAAATGTGATTTTTCAATTTTCTCATAATCTATAACCTCCAGAATATCATTTGTTATAGAATCAAAAGTATACTGGTCGTCAAATGCGCTTTTTAAATTGGGTTTAGAATCTCCATGCCCTCTTAAATCTAGAAGCAGAATGTTAAAGAATTTTCTAAACTCTCTCACTTGTTTATACCAAATAGACGAACTGCCGCCGGCACCATGGACAAAAGTGACCCAAGTTGTAGAATCTTTATGAATGTATTTGGTGTAGTTTAACAATGGTTTTATGAGTAGCTTTTGTAAAGGCAATCAGCAATGTATAGATTCTTTTTGAATTGTAAGATTATTTATTCAAAAATGTCATTATACACTTCTAGTTTTCTCAGATTCACATGGTTTTTGTTAAATTAAAGACAAATAACCTGATTATTAGTTGTATAGCAATCATCCTCACATCCAAATCAGGTTATCGCACGTATATTTGTAGGAACAATTATATATTTATGGAAAAGCAATATTGTAAAGTAGGAACAGTGACACCTATTGCTGCTAACGCAGACGCAATCACTATGATGGAATACCAGTATCAAAACTTTTTGGACAAGGCTTCAAACATCCAGTATTCCAATACTAAACTTGGTGAATTTTTTGAACTTAAAGCCAAAAAAATTCAAAAGGCATTGGAAGAATTAGTTTAAACTAGTTATAGTTTCTCTAACTCTACTTTCATTTGTTGTTGAAGATCTGCAGCTTTATGTTGTGCAGCCTTTGCAAAATCTTCTCCGTTAGAGGCATAGATTATACCTCTAGAGGAATTTATCAGCAAACCAATATTTGGTGTCATACCGTACTTACATACTTCCGTTAGACTTCCTCCCTGTGCTCCTACTCCAGGAACTAGAAGAAAATTGTGAGGAACAATCTTTCTAATCTCAGTAAGATATTCTGCCTTTGTAGCTCCAACCACATACATTAAATTCTCCGAGCCTTTATATAAACTAGCTGTTTTTAAAACATGCTTATAAAGCTCTTCACCATCTATTAATTTGGTTTGAAAATCAAACGCACCCTCATTGGATGTTAAAGCTAAAAGAATGGTATGTTTATCCTCAAAAGCTAAAAATGGTTCTACCGAATCTTTGCCCATATAGGGAGCAATAGTTACTGAGTCAAAATTTAAATCTTCAAAAAATGCTTTAGCATAGCGCGTTGACGTATTACCTATGTCACCTCTTTTTGCGTCTGCAATCGTAAAAATCTCAGGATACTTTTCATTTAAGTAGGATATCGTTTTTTCTAGAGCAATCCACCCCTTAATTCCATAGGCCTCATAGAAAGCTATATTTGGCTTATATGCTACACAAAGATGATGTGTGGCATCTATAATAGCTTTGTTAAAAGAGAAAATAGGATCTTCCTCTTTAAGTAAAGCTTTTGGAATCTTATCTAAATCAGTATCTAAACCGATACATAAAAATGATTCTTTTTTACGTATTTGATCAATTAGCGTTTGAGTAGTCATTCTTATTAAATCATCTTAAGCGCAGTCAAGAAATTACTTAATAGAGGCCCTTCATTTGTCGACTGCGCTCGATCGGACATCAATCTAAAATATCTCGGAAGCTTCTTTTAATTTCTCCGTGTTTTCTACAAGACTCAATTCATCAATAATTCGCTGTACATCGCCATCAATAATATTGGATAAATCATATAAGGTTAAACCTATACGGTGATCTGTAACTCTTCCTTGTGGATAGTTGTAGGTACGGATTTTGGCTGAACGATCTCCACTACTTACTTGAGAGTTTCTTTTAGCAGCATCCTCCTCTTGTTTTTTTGCAAGCTCTAAATCGTATAACCTAGAACGCAATACTTTGAAAGCTTTGTCTTTATTCTTATGTTGAGATTTTTGATCTTGACATTGCGCTACTAAACCAGTTGGAAGGTGGGTTAAACGTACCGCAGAATAGGTTGTATTCACAGATTGACCACCAGGTCCAGAAGAACAGAAAAAATCAATTCGTACATCTTTTAATTCTATCTGAACATCAAAGTCCTCCGCTTCAGGTAATACCATTACTGTGGCCGCACTCGTATGAACTCTTCCTTGAGTCTCCGTTTGCGGTACGCGCTGCACACGATGCACTCCAGCCTCAAATTTTAAAGTGCCATACACATCTGTACCAGATACCTCGAATTGAATTTCCTTGTACCCTCCGCTAGTTCCTTCACTTAAATCTATAACATTTGTTTTCCAACCTTTGCTTTCACAATACTTTGTATACATACGGAATAAATCTCCTGCAAAAATACTAGCCTCATCACCACCCGTTCCTGCACGTATCTCTACAACGACATCCTTAGCATCCTCAGGGTCTTTTGGAATAAGCATTAATTTTATTTCCTCTTCTAACTTAGGAAATTGTGATTTAGCATCCTCAAGCTGCATCTTAGCCATATCTACCATCTCTGCATCACTGCCATCTGAAATGATTTCCTCAGCTTCCTCTATATTATTGGTGAGTTCTATGTAGTAATCTCGTTTGGCTACTAACGCCTTAAGATCACTGTATTCTTTTGTTAACTTAACATATCGTTTTTGATCTGTAATAATGTCCGGTTGAATTATCAAATCGGAAACCTCGTCAAAACGTTGTTTTACAATATTTAATTTATCTATCATGTTCGTGCTTCACTTGTACTGCGAATTTACGATAAAATTGTACATTTAAAGAAGTAGTTATATGTATTGAATTACTTAGATTTAAGTTTGAAAATAATCATTTTAATATGGTAGTTTTAGAAATATGCAAACTACAGCATTAAGGAAGTTCATTTAAAATCATACCACTACTTTTAAATAGCTTGTTCTCGGCATCAATAATAATTACTTCCGTACCTCTTAACTGATTAATCAATGCTAAACCCGCATCTCTTCCCATAATTATGATAGCTGTCGCTAGCGCATCAGAAAGTTCAGCACTTTTAGAAAACACAGAAACAGAATTTATTCCCTTAGGTGGAAATCCAGTTTTGGGATTCACCAAATCCGTGTACTTCATATCATTAATAGTGATAAATTTTTCTGAATTACCAGCCGTAGCAACTGAAGATTCTAGAAGGGGCACCCATGAAAATATAGTATCTGTACTTAACGGGTTCGCTATACCAATTAACCATTTTTCACCACTCACTTTTGTTCCCCAAGTAGTAATATCGCCAGCTGCATTTAGCACACCTCCTACCACTAATTTAGAGACTAACAATTCCTTAGCTTTATCCGCAGCATAGCCTTTTCCAACAGCCCCAAAGGATATTTTCATCCCCTTTTCTAGCAAGAATACAGAGTTATCAGCCGAGTTCATGACTATTTTATCATAGCCAACCTTGTTTTTTGCTTTAGATATTTCTGCATTCGTGGGCATAGAAACCATGGTTCCATCAAATTTCCAAACTTCTTCCATAGCCGAAAAGGAAATATCAAAAGCTCCGTTTGTAATTTCAGAAATTTGCTTGCATCGCTCAATAAGCTTGAACAACTCTATACTTACCTTTACAGGTTTTATACCTGCAAATTTATTGATTTGTGAAGTTTCAGAATCAACATCCCAAGAAGATATTAATTTTTCAATACGCCTTATTTCCCCAGCCGCTTCTTGAATACTAATAAAACCAAGCTCCTCATTTACGGAGACAACGGTAATATCAAAACGACTCCCCATTAGGGTCATAGACTTTTTTACGGTTACATAATTTCTTTCCTGACCAAAACTGAAAGCAGAAAAAAAACATACTAACAGCAACAAATTTATTTTAGTTTTTATAGAGCTACTTTTCTTACGTCTCAAGACCATACGGGCCGTCATAAGGGTCGTAGTATAAAATTTATTTTTAGCTAATATTTGGGGATGCATCATTAAGCTGTATGGTTATAAACTTGCAGAAACTATTCAAAAACACGCAAAATATCTCCATTAAGCTCTGTATTGTAAACTTTTAAAGCTCTAGGCGTGCTATTTGGAATAGTATTCAAAGGGGTACCGTCTTGACCAAAACGAGAACCATGTACTCCACAATAGAAAATGCCACCATCTTGATTTACAAATCTAACCTCATCGTACTGCTTATGACTGCAAACTTGGGTAACAGCAACGAAGTTACCTTCAAGGTTCTTTACAATTACCACTAAATTTTTAAGGATAAAACCACCGTTATCTGCCAATTTAGAAGCTTCAGCAGCATTTAAATCTATAGTGAAATCTACATTTGTAGGTGGAGTCACAATAGTACCCTCAGGACTGTCATCATTTGTACACCCTCCAAGACAAGGAAAAGTGATTGCAAAAGCTGCGCCTGCTCCTAGTGTTTTTAGAAAATCTTTTCTTTCCATGATAGCTATTTATTATAAATAACGTAGGAATAAGTGCAATCGTATGCCTTAATACGTAAAGGTTCCGTAGCTGCTTTTAATTGTCAACTTTTTACTAGATGACGCCTCTACCTTACCTATAATCTGGGCATCAACACCAAAAGATTTTGAAATTTCAATGATATCGTTCGCTAATGAAGCATCTAAATAAATTTCTAATCTGTGACCACAATTAAAAACTTGATACATCTCCTTCCAATCTGTTCCTGATTGCTCTTGTATTAGTTTAAATAATGGGGGTACATCAAAAAGATGGTCTTTAACAATATGTAGATTATCTATAAAATGAAGGATTTTTGTTTGTGCCCCTCCACTACAATGAACCATTCCATGTATTTTTGAGCTATCATAAGTAGACAATATTTTTTTAACAATTGGCGCATATGTTCGTGTAGGTGACAGCACTAACTTACCTGCATCCAAAACAGAACCTGACACAGAATCCGTAAGCTTTGTGTTACCTGAATAAACCAAATCTGAAGGAACTTCAGCATCAAAACTTTCTGGATATTTATCAGCTAAATATTTAGAAAACACATCATGCCTTGCAGAAGTAAGTCCGTTACTTCCCATACCTCCATTATATTCAGACTCATAGTTAGATTGACCAAAAGAGGCTAAGCCTACAATAACATCTCCTGCTTTAATATTGGCATTATCAATAACATCGCTTCTTTTAAGTCTTGCGGTTACTGTAGAATCTACAATGATTGTCCGTACCAAATCACCTACATCTGCGGTTTCTCCACCAGTAGAACGTATGGTAATACCGTGTTCTCCTAAATCAGTTATCAACTCCTCCGTACCATTAATAATAGCTGAAAGAACATCTCCTGGTATTTTATTCTTATTTCTTCCTATAGTAGAAGAAAGCATGATATTATCCGTAGCACCAACACAGATTAGGTCATCAATATTCATAATGAGCGCATCCTGAGCGATTCCTTTCCAGACAGACAAATCACCAGTTTCTTTCCAATACATATATGCCAGTGAGGATTTAGTACCTGCACCGTCTGCATGCATCACCAAGCAGTAATCCTCATCTCCTGTTAAATAATCTGGAACAATCTTACAAAACGCTTTAGGGAACAAACCCTTATCTATATTTTTAATTGCGTTATGTACATCTTCCTTAGCGGCTGAAACTCCGCGCTGATTGTATCTTTCACTTGTAGCTGAGGACATAAAATTAATTTAGGGCAAAAATAAAGGATTTGGTTTAAAATTCGTGCTAGAATAGTACGCTATAGTTGATCTATTCCTATTTAATAAATAACAACTCTCTATATTTAATAAGTGGCCACAACTGATCATCTATAAGCTTCTCCAATGCGTCTGAATGTTTACGAATTTTATCAAAATAAGGCTTTACCTCATTGCAGTAAGCTTTAGATTTCTTTTTACTATCACTTAGACCATTCGCTTTCTTCCTTGCATTGGTCATTGCATCTGTCATTTTCTTCAATTCTGTTAGTTCTTCACCAATCTCTTCTATCATTGACAATTGACCTACAGAGAAATTTTTATGAGCTGCACCATAAATATCCTTAAGACCACTAACATTTGTAATTAATTTATTCTGATAGGCAATTGCAGAAGGAATAATGTAACCATAAACCAATTCGCTGTATACGCGGCCTTCTATCTGCAGATTTAGAATATAAGTATCTAATTCTACTTGATATCTAGCCCCTATCTCAATTTCACTCATGACCTTTGTAGCCTTAAAAAGTGCAATACTTTCTTTTGAGATAAGAACCTGAAGTGCATCTGGTGTATTCTTATTATTACTTAGCTTTCGCTTTTTTGCTTCATTCTCCCAATCTTGACTATACCCATCACCATCAAAACGAATACGCTTAGACGTTTTTATATATTCTCGTAAAATATTAAATATGGCCTCGTCCTTTTTTAAATCCTTTTTATCTATTAAAACATCAACCTCTTTTTTGAATTCCTGAAGCTGCTTAGCGACAATGGTATTCAAAATAGTCATAGGTTTTGCGGAATTGGTTTTAGCACCTACCCCACGCATTTCAAACTTATTACCTGTAAAAGCAAATGGAGACGTTCTATTACGATCGGTGTTATCCAAAAGGATTTCTGGAATTTTACCTACCACGTTCAATTTTAACTCTGTTTTTTCCTGCGGAGATAGCTTACCCTTAGATACTCCTTCTAACTCATCTAAAACCCTACTTAACTGACTTCCAACAAAAACAGAAAAAATAGCAGGAGGCGCTTCATTAGCACCTAATCTATGATCATTACTAGCAGAGGCAATGGAAGATCTTAATAATTCTTCATATCTATCAACTGCTTTTATTGTATTGATGAAAAAAGTCAAAAATTGAAGGTTCTTCATCGGCGTTGAACCAGGACTCAACAAATTAACACCCGTATCTGTTGCCAGGGACCAGTTATTATGTTTTCCAGAACCATTTATCCCTGCAAAAGGCTTTTCATGAAATAAGATCTTAAAGCTATGCTTATCCGCCACCTTATCCATTACATCCATCAACAAAAGATTATGATCAACTGCTAGGTTAGCCTCTTCAAATACAGGTGCAAGTTCAAATTGATTTGGAGCTACTTCATTGTGTCTAGTTTTTACCGGAATACCAAGTTTTGTACATTCCTGTTCCAAATCACTCATAAAGCTTAATACACGACTGGGAATAACACCAAAATAATGATCATCTAACTGTTGTCCCTTTGCTGCAGAATTACCAACTAACGTTCTACCCGTTAACACAATATCTGGTCTGGCTTGAGCCAAAGATTTATCTATTAAAAAATACTCCTGCTCCCAACCTAAAGTAGCATTTACCTTAGACACGTTTTTATCAAAATACCTAGCAACTGCTGTAGCAGCTTCGTCCACAGCTGATAAGGCCCTTAGTAATGGAGCTTTATTATCCAATGCTTCTCCTGTATAGGAAACAAAAATAGTAGGAATACATAATGTAGTTCCATAAATAAAAGCTGGCGATGTAGGGTCCCAAGCGGTATATCCTCTAGCTTCAAAAGTGTTCCGGATACCCCCACTTGGAAAACTTGAGGCATCTGGCTCTTGTTGCACCAACTGGCCACCTCCAAACTTCTCGAGTGCTGTTCCATCTGAAAGTAAATCAAAAAAAGCATCATGTTTCTCAGCGGTAGCACCTGTAAGTGGCTGAAACCAATGTGTATAGTGCGTGGCACCCATAGAAATTGCCCAACCTTTCATTGCCTCAGCTACTTGGTCTGCAATCTTTCTGTCTATTTTAGAACCAGAAGATATTGCGTTCTTTACGCTTGCTAGTGCGTCCTTAGTAAGGTATTGCAACATCCTTTTCTCATTGAAAACATTAGTTCCAAAAGAATCGGATCTTCTTCCATTTTCTTCAATAGCTATGACTAACCTATTATTACTCTCCTTAATTGCGTTAAATCGTATCAATGACATAATTCGTAATTATTAATATAGCAAAATTACGGCCTTAAATTATAAATATCATAAAAGACCCTTTAAAAATTAGGGGTACATCTAATTTTATTTATTTTTTGTCGAATTACCCCCTTAAAAATTCATATAATTCTTAAAATAACATATTTTTGCCTGTCTATTTATTATTTTAAATATAACTACCACACATTATGAGCAAAACAAAATTAGAATACATCTGGTTAGATGGTTACTCTCCAACACAGAACATGAGAAGTAAAACCAAAGTGGTGAACGACTTTGGAGGTAAATTAGAAGATTGCCCAGTGTGGTCTTTTGACGGAAGCTCAACAAGACAAGCGGAAGGCGGTTCTTCCGATTGCTTATTAAAGCCAGTTGCTATCTTCCCAGATCCGGCAAGAAAAAATGGATTTTTAGTAATGACGGAAGTTTTAAATGCGGATGGCACTCCACATGAGTCAAACGGAAGAGCTGGGATTGATGATGATGATAATGATTTCTGGTTTGGTTTTGAACAAGAATACTTTATTATGGATACTGCTACACAATTACCTTTAGGTTTCCCTATTGGTGGTTATCCTGCTCCACAAGGCATGTACTACTGCTCAGTTGGAGGAAAAAATACACATGGTAGAGATTTAGTAGAAGAGCATGCTGATCTTTGTATTGCAGCAGGATTAAACTTTGAAGGGATTAACCAAGAGGTGGCTTCTGGACAATGGGAGTATCAATTATTTGCCAAAGGAGCCAAATTAGCTGGTGATGAAATTTGGGTGTCAAGATATTTATTAGATCGATTAACCGAACAATATGGTTATTACATTGATTATCACCCAAAACCATTAGGAAAGCATATGGATTGGAACGGCTCTGGTATGCATGCCAATTTCTCTAATACAACTTTAAGAACTTGTGGAGACAAAGCAACGTATGAAAAAATATGTGAAGCCTTTCGCCCCGTCGTAAAAGAACATATCGCAGTTTATGGAGAGTTTAATGACCAACGTTTAACAGGACTTCACGAAACCGCATCTATACATGACTTTAGTTATGGTATTTCTGATCGTGGTGCTTCTATCCGTATCCCTATTATTACAGTAGAGCAAGGATGGAAAGGTTGGTTAGAAGATAGAAGACCAGCTTCTAATGGTGACCCATACAAGATTGCAGGAAGAATTATCACAACAGTTAAGAGTGCAAAGCTATAATTGCATTCCTATCTTTCAAATAAAAAAAACGTCTTGGAAACCCCAAGGCGTTTTTTGTTTATAGAGATTCTACGTAATCGTAAAATATACAAAAGTTACGTAAAGAGCTAAGAGAATTAAGCCGTCTCGCCAACCCAATCGCAATCCCTTAGGCACAAACACCAAAGGCAAGATGAGGAAAGACATACCTAACATCCAAAAAATATCATTAGACAATAAGCCTTCATCCATTACTTTAATTGGCGTAATTATAGACGTTATTCCAAGTACAGCAAGTAAATTAAATATATTAGAACCTATTAGGTTTCCTAAAGATATTGCCTTCTCCTTATTAATTATAGCAATTATTGAAGCAGCAAGTTCTGGTATACTTGTACCTATAGAAACTATAGTTACAGCAATAATACGATCGCTAACACCAAAATTCTTAGCAAGACCAACCGAACCGGTTATTAATAACTCTGAACCTCCCCATAAAGCAACACCACCAAGTCCTAGAAAAAGAGCGGTTTTCCATATGGGCATCATAAGTACTGGTTTATCCGACTCCTCTTCTACTGCTTTTTTTTGAAAACGCAGTAGATAAACTAAAAAGATAAAAAGAAAGACCACCATGATAATGCCTTCATACATCTGTAAAACACCATCAAAATAAATAAAGAAAAAGAATAATAAAGAAGCCAACATCATTACGGGCCAGTCTGTAGTATAAAAACTTTTTTTAACGTCAATACTTCCAAGCAGAATAGTTATTGCCAATACAAGACCCAAATTAGCTATGTTAGATCCAACAACATTTCCCAGCGCTAAATCAGGAAAACCGTCCAAAGCAGCATTTACACTAACGATAAGTTCTGGGGCAGAAGTAGCAAAAGAAACCACTGTCATACCTATTACTATTTTAGGAATGTTTAGCTTCAGAGACAAATCCACAGCCGACTTTAATAGCCAATTACCTCCCGCTATCAACAACACCAATCCGCCTACCACGAATAAATAATTCTGCATGTGTATTTTTTCGACAAATATAACAGAACAATTTGGGTTTCTTGTGGCTTTATTAAGCAGGTAACAAATTAAAAACTACTAAAACAGTTATAAAACGTAAAATATAGTTGTGTAACTATAAAAATAGTTATACGTTTACATTAAAGAGTTACAATCATGGATAAATTAACAAACAAGGAAGAGGAGATAATGAAAATCCTTTGGCACTTAGAAAAAGCCTTCGTAAAGGAAATCATGGAAAAAACAAAGGGTAGCAAGCCACACTACAATACGCTATCTACGATTGTTAGGAATTTAGAGGAAAAGAATTACGTAGACCATGAAGCTTTTGGTAAAACGCACCGATATTTTCCATTAATTTCAAAAGAGAGCTACCGTAAGAAATTTGTTAACTCAAGTATGGTAGATTATTTTGATAACTCTTATAAAAATCTAGTTTCCTTTTTTGCTAAAGAAGAAAAGATAACCATCGAAGAGCTTAAAGAAATTATAGATCTTATTGAAAAGAAGAACTAAATGGAAAACTTTATCTACTATTTACTAAAATCATCGGCTATATTAGTTTTGCTTTACGGATGTTATTGGTTGTTTTTAAGAAAAGAAACATTGTTTATTAGCAATAGGGTATTCTTTCTTATTGGTATCGTTTTATCTTTAAGTCTACCTTGGATTACTTTCACCGAAACCGTTCTCCTACCCTATACGCCAACAATAAATATGGTTTCTGTTACGGAAACCACATTAGCTGCAAATGAAGAAGCAATAACATTCTCTTGGATGCAACTAATTATTCTAGTATATACTTTGGGATGCCTATTTTTTGGTTTGCGATTACTACTTCAATTCACAACCCTTTCTAAGCTAAAAAAAATAAGTCAAATTACTTTGGAGCCACCCTACAGGCATATAAAAACACCAAAACCAATAGCTCCCTTCTCCTTTTTCAATTCTATATTTTACTACCCTAAAAACTTCTCTGACAAAGAACTAGCTGCTATTATTAGACATGAAAAAGTACATGCCGCACAAAAACACTCATTAGATATTATTCTTGTTGAACTTCTATTTATTATCCTATGGTTCAATCCATTTATTTGGTTGTACAAAAATCACTTGAAACAGAATCTAGAATTCCTTGCAGATGAAGCATGCCAAACTAGTGATAGAAAATTTTACCAAATGCTGTTACTAAAAGAAGCTGTTGGGGTTACAAACATTCCATTATCTACATCATTTTATAATTCAATCATCAAAAAACGAATAGTCATGTTAAATCAAAAAAGATCTAAAAAAATCAACTTTACAAAATCATTAATTGTGTTGCCCGTATTAGCCTTATTTCTAATGGCATTCAACACCAAAACCATTTATCAAGTATCTGAAACAACTACCCAGCAGTCGAATGACATTGAACTTGTGATTGAAAAAAATACACAAAATCAAACCTTAGATATCATTAAAAATGTACTACTAGAAAAAAAAATAGACTTCTCTTACACAGTTGTTCGCAACGAAACATCAGAAATTATTGATTTAGAACTTGATATGAAAGATATATCTAATAATGATGCATTTGACTACAATGCATATTATAAATCCACCTCAACGGGACCAATATCATCAGTTGTTATCAAACTTAATCCCACAACGAAAAGTGTAACTATAGGAGAAGGGAATGCTTCAAAATTTACGAATGAAGCCTATACGGTAACAAGTGCAGTAACAGATATTAATATTGGAATGGACAAGGATTCCAAGACAGAAACCTATATTAAAAATCAAAAGTTCTTAAAAGAGAAAGGTGTTGAAATAGATTTTAAAGGTGTTAAAAGAAATGAAAAAAACGAGATAACAGCCATAAAGGTGTTTTATGATAACGGCGCTGGACAAAAAGGAAGTTATGTACGCAAAAGTGACACTCCTATTAAACCTTTTGAGATTAACATCAAGTTTCACGGAACAAAAGGGGCAACTATTGATATATTGGAAATAGGACCTTGGGTGATAGAATCGGTATCGTATTCCAAAACAGAACCAACTACACTTAATACATCTACAAACGTTGTACTAAACTCTGTTAGCGTCACTTCTGATATACCTAAAACTGGCAATGCGGTATTAGTCAAAACACCTGTAAGCATAAAGACAATTAAAATTAGACAAGAAAATAATTCCAAAACAATACTATTAAACGATAAGGAGGTAAGCTTAGAAGAACTAGAGGAAGAAGGAGAAACAGAAAGGATATTTGCAAGGTCTATTGACGGGTTAACAAAATTTGATAGTGTCACTGGTAAAACTACCATTGAACAAATGAAGTTTAGCAATGCAGATGGAAACGCTGTAGAAATAACCCGAATTGAAAATGATGTTGAAAATGAATCTGAATACATGATAATTGAAAAACTAGATGAAACCATAAAAACTACAACAAATACAGTAAAAGATATAATTGCAGTTGGAGATAAAGCAGAACTCACCAGTATTCAATACAGTGAGACAGCTAAAAAAGCACTCATAATTATTGATGAAATAAAAGTTCCTAACCATGAACTGAAGGATATAAATCCTAATACTATAGAATCAATAAACGTACTTAAGGGTAAGTCTGCTATCAAAAAATATGGTGAAGAAGGTAAGAACGGAGTTATAGAAATTACTACCAAAAAGGAGTAATCTCTTAGTAAATACATCTAATTTAATTAGTAAAAACCTGGCCAACAATGGCCAGGTTTTTTTGTTTTAGAAAAACGAAAAGCAACTCTATACACTTTTACAGAATGAAAAGCCCCTATAAAAGTGAAA
>CALHVP010000231.1 GCA_938038975.1 uncultured Maribacter sp.
AGTCTTAAATGACTTTGATGGAGTTATTGATGTGCTGATTAATAATGCTGGTATTACCAAGGATAACCTTTTAATGCGTATGTCTGAGGCTGATTTTGATGCTGTAATTGACATCAACCTAAAATCTGTCTTTAATATGACTAAAGCCGTTCAACGTACACTTTTAAAGCAAAGAAAGGGGTCTATAATCAATATGAGTAGTGTTGTTGGTGTTAAGGGTAACGCAGGACAAACGAATTATGCTGCTTCTAAAGCTGGTATGATTGGTTTTACTAAATCTGTAGCGCTAGAACTTGGCTCGAGAAATATACGTTGTAACGCTATTGCTCCTGGGTTTATTGAAACAGAAATGACGGACAAACTAGATGAAAAGACAGTTCAGGGCTGGAGAGATGGGATTCCATTAAAAAGAGGTGGTTCTACGGAGGATATTGCAAATGCCTGTCTGTTTTTTGCTTCGGATTTGTCAGCTTATGTAACAGGACAAGTTCTTAACGTAGATGGCGGAATGCTAACTTAGATTTAAAACACACAAAATGATATACGTAACTACGGAACAGGTTTTTGGTAAAGAGATAACGGCGTCTTTAGGCACAGTTAGAGGTAGCACCGTTAGAGCAAGAAACATAGGTAGAGATATTTTCGCTGGATTAAAGAATATAGTAGGTGGGGAAATTTCAGAATATACCCAACTCTTGGCACAGTCTAGAGAACAAGCTATTAAGCGTATGTTGGACGATGCCGAGCGGCTTGGTGCAGATGCTGTAGTTAATGTAAGATTTAATACTTCTCAAGTAATGCAGGGCGCAGCAGAAATGTTGGCCTATGGCACAGCTGTTAAGTTGAACTAGTTGTAGATATGAAATATATCCCCTTTGCTATTATGATCTTAGTGTACGGGGGTATTTTTTGCTTACTCGTTTATTTTGTTATCAAACGATTAGAGGATAGGAGTAAGGAGGATTTTGAGAAGCGCGATAATTAATTTATGCATACGAACGTCATTCTATATATTGTTTTAGCCGCAATTCTGTCTTTGGTTGTGGTCTATTTTCAATATTATTTTAGAGGAAAGCAAAAGGGCAGCACTAGAATCCTTCTTTCCTTTCTAAGGTTTTTGGGTATTTTTGGTTTGTTACTCCTTTTAATTAATCCAAAATTCTCAAAAGTTTCTTATACTTTAGAAAAACCAAACTTGGTGCTGTTGGTAGATAATTCATCTTCACTACAGAGTAGCAAAGAGAATGTAAATGTAATAGTTGGAGATTTAAAAGATAACACTGAATTAGCAGAAAGATTTAAAATTGAATCTTACCTCTTTGGAGAACATCTACGTTCTTTTGATAGTTTAACTTTTACAGATGCACTTACCAATATACAAAAACCACTAGCTACCTTAAAGGATGTCTATGCTAGGAGAAACACGGCGGTAGTTCTAGTTTCTGATGGCAATCAAAATATAGGCAAAGACTACAGTTTTGTCAGTAATACAAATTCACCTTCTATTTATACTATTACGGTTGGGGATACCACAAGATTCGAGGATTTAAGTGTAGGTCCCTTAAATACCAATAAGTACGCATTTTTAAATAACAGATATCCTTTAGAAACATATGTAACTTATCAAGGGAAAGGAACAGTAAAAGCTAAAGTTAGTATTAAGGTTGCTGGGAGTACCGTGTTGGAAGAAGTAGTTGATTTGTCTAAAACCAACAATTTAAAAAATATAAAAACAAACGTTAATGCAACTAGTATAGGTGTAAAGACAATTCAAGTTAGTGTAGAAAAGCTTGCAACAGAACGGAATGTTACCAATAATATACGTACGGCATCTGTAGAGGTGATAAGTGAAAAGACAAAGATTGCACTAGTTTCTCAATTGGCACATCCTGATATTGGTACCTTAAAGAAAGCCATTGAAAGTAATGAACAGCGAGATGTTTTAGTAGTTAAGCCCTCAGTTAATACCCAAGACTTAGAAGATGTAGATATTTTTATAGTATACCAGCCAACTCCATTGTTTAAATCAGTATTTGATTTCATGGAACAAAAAAAATCTAATTTTCTAATTGTTACAGGTGCTAACACCGATTACCGTTTTCTAAACAGTTTACAAACAGAGTTTCAGATAGAAACTGGTTATCCGGGGCAAGAGGTTTTTGGAACTTTGAATACAGGATTTTCAAAATTTGATATTCTAGATTTTGACCTTACTGATTTTCCTCCTTTGACTAGTGATGCGGGACCAGTATCTTTTAATCAACCTAATGAATCACTTATAGGGGTTACTATTAAAGGGTTAGATATGAACTTACCTTTACTAAGTGTCTTTGGAGTAAATGATAGAAAGAAAGCCCTATTTATGGGTGAAGGCATTTGGAAATGGAGAATGCAATCTTTTAGAAATAGTGGTGATTTTTCAAATTTTGATATATTTTTTGGTAAGCTGATACGCTACTTATCTGCAAATACTTCCAAAAACAGATTAAATCTAACTTACAATAGGAATTATGAAGGTAGTAATACCGTATATATCTCTGCTACATACTTTGACGAAACCTATGTATTTGACCCTAATGCATCAATATCAATAGCGCTTACGAATAGAATAACCAAAGCAAGTAGTAAAGTACCGATGGTTTTAAAAAGCGGTTATTTTGAAGCAGATTTAACCAATTTACGACCTGGGGAATATGATTTTTCTGCACAGGTAAAAGGGGAAAGATATGAGGAGAAGGGAACTTTTATAATTTCAGATTTTGACTTAGAAAAGCAGTTTGTTTCCAGTAATTATTTAAAAATGGAACAACTTGCCACACGTACTGGCGGACAACATTTCTTTCCCACAGAATACAAAGAATTGATATCAGAATTAATTTCATCAAACAGCTACGTACCCACTCAAAAGAGCTCTGAAAATGTCGTATCTTTGATAGACTTTAAAATTTTCTTAGGCCTAATCGTATTGGCCTTTTCATTAGAGTGGTTTATCAGAAAATTTAACGGATTAATTTAAAACACAAAAAGATGGACAAATTACCAAAGATTGCCTTACCGGCTATTTTTATTTTAATATTAGGAGTTATATTGATTTCTAAATCAACTGTTACAATAGACTCTGGACAAGCGGGAGTTTTATACAAAACTTTTGGCGGTGGTGTAGTAACCGATGAGGCTCCTATGGGAGAAGGTTTTCATTTAGTAGCACCATGGAACAAAGTTTACATTTATGAAGTACGTCAGCAAGAAGTATTTGAAAAAATGCAGGTATTATCTTCAAACGGCCTAGAAATTAAATTAGATGCTTCCGCTTGGTTTGAGCCTAAGCGTGAGTTTTTAGGAAAGTTACACCAAGAGAAAGGAACCGAGTATATTCAACGTGTTTTACTACCTACAATTAGGTCTGCAGCAAGAAGTGTTGTTGGTCGTTATACACCAGAACAATTATATTCAAGTAAAAGAGATGCTATACAAGCAGAGATTTTTGAGGAAACAAAGAAAATAGTTGATGGTCAATACATACAGTTAAATGAAATTTTAGTTCGTGATGTAACCTTGCCAGGAACAATAAAAGAAGCTATTGAGCGTAAATTAAAGCAAGAACAAGAATCTTTGGAATATGAATTCCGTTTAGTAACTGCACAAAAAGAAGCGGAAAAGGTAACTATTGAAGCACAAGGTAAGGCGGATGCGAATAGAATATTGAGCGCCTCATTAACGGATAAGATTCTTCAGGATAAAGGTATTGATGCTACGTTAGAACTAGCAAAATCGCCAAACTCTAAAGTAGTTATTGTAGGAAGTGGAGATTCTGGTTTACCCTTAATTTTAGGAAACAACTAAATAAACGTTTAGAATTATTTTTGTTTCATTTTAAACTTTTGTTTTGTGAAATGAAAAATACCTTTTACTTTTGTAGCATAATGAAAAATAGAACTACACATCATCATTTCCACTCACACGCTCAGGCGAGGTAGGAATGTATTGTAGTAGTACAACATATTTAAAAACCCGTTTGAGCAATCAAACGGGTTTTGTTTTTCAACCTGTTTTGGTTGTTCAGCACTAATAATGACAAATGACAAAAATTAGAATTGCAATTCAGAAATCAGGAAGGTTAAACCAAGACTCCCTTCAGATATTAAAAGACTGCGGAATATCAATAGACAATGGTAAGGACCAGTTAAAAGCCTCCAGCCGAAACTTTCCCATGGAAGTGTTTTACTTGCGGAATGGTGATATACCCCAATACCTTAGAGATGGGGTAGTAGACATTGCCATTATAGGTGAGAATGTTTTGATAGAAAAAGGAACTGACATTACCATTGCGGAAAAACTTGGGTTTTCTAAATGCAAAGTGTCTTTAGCTGTCCCAAAATCTTTTAAGTATAATTCAGTACAAGATTTTGAAGGAAAACGGATTGCTACATCCTATCCAAACACCGTTAAAAATTACTTGGCTGAAAAAGGAGTAAATGTGGACTTACATATAATCAGTGGGTCTGTAGAAATTGCCCCTAATATTGGTTTGGCAGATGGAATTTGTGATATTGTTTCTAGTGGAAGCACCTTATTCAAAAATAATTTAAAACAGGTAGAGGTAATGCTAAAAAGTGAAGCAGTATTAGCGGTTTCACCAACCATATCTGAAGAACGAAAAGCGTTACTAAGTAAATTACAGTTTCGAATACAATCTGTTTTAAGAGCAAGACAGTCTAAATATGTATTGTTAAACGCGCCAAATGATAAGCTTAAAAATATTTTAGCATTGTTGCCAGGAATGCGCAGTCCTACGGTTTTGCCTTTGGCAGATGCAGGGTGGAGCTCTGTACATACAGTTATTAATAAAGATACCTTTTGGGAAGTTATAGATGAATTAAAACAAGCGGGCGCAGAAGGAATTTTGGTTTGCCCAATTGAGAAGATGGTACTGTAAAAAGCTATTTGCTTTTAGCCGTTCGCTATTAGCTTAAAATTTAATGAGAATTAGTTGCCAAGGGCTTTAAGCCAAAGGCCAAAAGCTATTGAAAAAATGAATAAAATATATAATCCTATAAAAGCAGATTGGAAGGACGTTTTAAAACGACCAACACAAACCGTTGCGGATATTGAGGATACGGTTAACAATATTTTTTCTGAGGTTAAGCAGGAAGGTGACAGTGCCATTTTTAGATACACGGAAAAATTTGATGCTGTGCAGTTGGAGAACATACTAGTATCAGAAGCAGAAATTTCCGAAGCAAAGGCACTGGTTTCCAAGGAGCTGAAAGAAGCAATTAGCCTTGCCAAAAGTAATATAGAGGTATTTCATAAGGCACAAATTACAGATAAGGTAGAAGTAGAAACGACAACTGGGGTAAGGTGCTGGCAAGAGAAACGTCCAATTCAAAAAGTAGGCTTATATATTCCAGGAGGGACAGCTCCTTTATTTTCTACCATACTCATGCTAGCTGTACCAGCATCTATTGCTGGTTGCAAGGAAATTGTACTCTGTTCACCACCAAATACCGAAGGAAAACTAGACCCAGCAATACTATATACTGCATCACTTTGTGGCGTAACTAAAATTGTAAAAGTTGGAGGAATACAAGCTATCGCTGGAATGACGTTTGGAACAGAATCTGTACCTCAGGTCTACAAGATTTTTGGTCCAGGTAATCAATATGTTACCGTAGCCAAACAAATTGCAACCAAACACGGAGTTGCTATTGATATGCCGGCAGGCCCTAGTGAATTATTGGTGGTAGCAGATGATTCTGCTAACGCTGCCTTTGTAGCTTCTGATTTGTTGAGTCAGGCAGAACATGGTGTGGACAGTCAAGTAATTCTAGTGTCAACCTCTAAGAACATGATAGAAGCAGTTGAAGATGAAGTTGCACTGCAATTGGAAGATTTACCAAGAAAGGAGATTGCGAAGCAGGCTATAGCAAACAGTAAGCTCATTTATGTAGAAGATGATCAAACGGCTATTGATTTAATAAATGAATACGGTCCAGAACATTATATTGTCTGTGTCTCCAACGAGGATTTTTACGTCGAAAACACGTTAAATGCAGGCTCAGTCTTTATAGGTAATTATACACCAGAAAGTGCAGGGGATTACGCTTCAGGTACTAATCATACCTTACCTACCAACGGATATGCCAAACAATATAGTGGCGTTAATTTGGACAGTTTTATGAAAAATATGACTTTTCAAAAAATTTCAGCAGAAGGCATTCAGAATATTGGCAATGCTATTGAATTAATGGCAGAAGCAGAAGGTTTGCAAGCCCACAAAAATGCAGTTACACTTCGTTTGAATAGTTTAAAATAGTGAATTTTCAGTTTGAGCGCAGTCGAAGACCATAAAAGCTCATATGATAATCAAATGAAAAAAATATTGAACAATCAAAATAGTAATGAGTTTCAATCTAGATAATATAACACGAGAGAATGTAAAAGGCCTAAGTCCTTATTCCTCTGCACGTGATGAATATGTTTCTGATGGTTCTAAAATGGTATTTTTGGACGCCAATGAGAATCCATTCGAGAATGGGGTAAATCGGTATCCAGACCCAAAACAACGGAGTTTAAAAGCGCTGTTGGCTAAACAGAAAGATATAAAGGAAGGGAATATACTATTAGGCAACGGTAGTGATGAAGTGTTAGATTTATTGTTTCGTGCCTTTTGTGAACCTGGTACCGATAATGTAATTACCTTACCACCTACATACGGTATGTACAATGTACTTTCGGGAATTAATAACGTTGCGAATAAAGCAGTTTTA
This sequence comes from uncultured Maribacter sp., assembly GCA_938038975.1. Taxonomy (GTDB): domain Bacteria; phylum Bacteroidota; class Bacteroidia; order Flavobacteriales; family Flavobacteriaceae; genus Maribacter. The sequence goes on from CALHVP010000231.1 coordinate 6,771, forward strand.
CTAGATTCAGATTTTCAACCGAATGTAGAAGCTATTTTAAATACAGTAGATAACAACTCAAAGCTTTTGTTTCTGTGTTCTCCAAACAACCCAACTGGGAATAGCATTTCTACGGAGAAAATAGCGCAATTGCTACATTCATTTTCTGGACTCGTTATCATAGATGAGGCTTATATCGATTTTTCAACTGAACAAAGCTGGGTTTCTAAACTATCTGAATATCCAAATTTAGTAGTAACACAAACCTTGTCTAAAGCATACGGAATGGCTGGAATTAGACTAGGTATTTGTGTTGCTTCGGAACAAGTTATACGTGTTTTGAATAAGATTAAACCACCGTATAATGTAAACGAATTAACACAGCAAAGCGCCAAAGAGCGGGTGTCTAATCAGAAAGTGGTAGGACAAGAAATTAGCGCAATTCTTAGCGAACGTCAACTTCTTAAGGAAACATTATCTGGAATATCTTTTGTTTCTAAAGTATACCCTTCAGATGCTAATTTTATATTGGCTAAAGTAGATGATGCGTCTAAACGATATAATCAATTATTGAAAAAAGGGATTGTAGTTCGTAACCGCACTACGCAACCTTTGTGTGAGCATACATTGCGATTTACTGTTGGAACCCCTGAGGAAAATTCGCTTTTAACCAGTGCATTAAAATCATTAACATGAGTAAAGGAAAACAGGATAAAAATACACCAGTTAGTGGTAAACGCGTTCTTTTTATAGACCGAGATGGCACTATAATAAAAGAAACCGTTGATGAGCAGATAGATGCTTTTGAAAAAATGGTGTTTTACCCAAAAGCATTTACGTTTCTGGGAAAGATTGCCAAGGAGCTAGACTATGAGCTGGTTATGATCACCAATCAAGATGGTTTGGGAACGGATGTATTTCCTGAGGATACGTTTTGGCCAGTGCATAATTTTATTTTGAAATCCTTTGAACACGAAGGAGTAGTTTTCGACAAGGTTTTTCTAGATAGAACCTTTCCTCATGAGAACGCTAACACAAGAAAACCAGGTACCGGATTATTGACCGAGTATTTTTCCGAAGACTATGATCTTGAAAACTCCTTTGTTATCGGTGATCGTTTGACTGATATTGAATTAGCTAAAAATCTTGGAGCTAAGGGTATTTTTATAAATGATGAAACTAATCTTGGTACAGGTGAAATTACTGTAAAAAGAAATGAGTTAGACGCTGTTATTGGTTTGGAAACCAATGATTGGGAAAAAATCTATGAGTTTTTAAAATTGAAGGAACGAACTGCTGAAATATCCAGAAAGACAAACGAAACAGATATCCAGATAGAACTGAACCTAGACGGAACCGGTAAAAGCGATATTAAGACCGGACTTGCATTTTTTGATCATATGTTAGACCAATTAGCTCGTCATGGGCAAATGGACCTTACAATCAAAGTAAAAGGGGATTTAGAAGTAGACGAACACCATACCATAGAAGATACAGGTATAGCATTAGGAGAAGTTTTTCATACAGCCTTGGGAAATAAATTAGGTATTGAACGCTATGGCTTTTGCTTGCCTATGGATGATTGCCTTGCTCAGGTAGCTATAGATTTTGGCGGTCGTAACTGGCTGGTCTGGGATGCTGATTTTAAGAGAGAAAAGGTAGGCGATATGCCCACGGAGATGTTTCACCATTTCTTTAAGTCTTTTACAGACGGTGCTAAAGCCAACCTAAACGTTAAAGCAGAAGGGACAAACGAACATCATAAAATTGAAGCTATTTTTAAAGCATTTGCTAAGGCCATAAAAATGTCTGTGAAACGCGATGTTGAAAAAATGGTCTTACCTAGCACAAAAGGAGTTCTTTAAGAAGTAGGAAGTAAAAAGTACTACGTTCTTAGCGTTGAGTATTTCCTCTTTTTAATTCTAAAACGAATTACTTAATATTAAAAAAATGAAAATTGTTATAATAAATTACGGTGCTGGAAATATTCAAAGTATCAAGTTTGCTCTTCAGAGATTGGGTTATGATGCTGTGCTCAGTAATGACGTTGACGAAATACGAAATGCGGATAAAGTTATATTTCCTGGGGTAGGTGAGGCGAGTAGTGCTATGAAAAAACTTCGTGACAGTGGTTTGGATAAAATCATTCCTACATTAATACAACCAGTGCTTGGCATTTGTTTGGGTATGCAACTCATGTGTAATTCCTCTGAAGAAGGGAATACAACAGGGATAGGAATTTTTGATGTAGATGTGATTAAGTTCAATACTACCGTAAAAGTGCCACAAATTGGATGGAATCAAATTACAAATCTCAAATCGGGATTATTCAAGGGAATTAAAGAAAATGAACATATTTATCTAGTACACAGCTTTTATGCACCAGTGTGTGATGCTACTATTGCGGAATGTAATTATGGTGTTAACTATAGCGCAGCACTACAAAAAGATAATTTTTATGGGACCCAATTTCACCCAGAGAAGAGCAGTGCAGTTGGTCAAAATATATTATCTAACTTTTTAAACATGTAATGGCAAAAGATTTTTTCATATCCAACGATAAAAATTTACTGGATGTAAGCGCTATAAAAAACTTTATAGCAGATGAATATTGGGGTGATGGAAGGTCAATAGCAGATGTGGAAACTACTATAAAAAACTCTTATTGTTTTGGAATATACAGACTGGATAAAGAACAGATTGGGTTTGCAAGAGTAGTCACTGATTATATTTATTTTGGCTATATCATGGATGTCATCATATTTGAAAAATTTCAAGGAAAAGGGTATGGTAAAATCCTTATCGCACATGTACTAAACGATGATATGATTAAAAACCTGAAAACCATAGCATTGAAAACAAAAGATGCGCACAGTTTATATGAACGTTATAATTTTAAAAAAATAGGTAATTCTCCATTGTGGATGAGTATTGATAAACAAATATTAGATTAAAAGAATGAGAATAATACCAGCCATAGATATCATAGATGGTAAATGTGTTCGCCTGTCTAAAGGGGATTATGATACTAAGAAAATATACAACGAAAACCCGTTAGAAGTTGCAAAGAACTTTGAGGCACACGGTATTGACTATCTACATTTGGTAGATTTAGATGGAGCCAAATCTAAGCACATTGTCAACCATAAAATTTTAGAGCAAATAGCCTCTCAAACCAGTTTGCAAATAGATTTTGGAGGAGGTTTAAAGACTGATGGCGATTTGCGTATTGCTTTTGACAGTGGTGCAACTCAAATTACTGGAGGAAGTATAGCGGTAAAGGATACTGAGACCTTCTTAGGTTGGATACATAAGCATGGTGCTGATAAAATTATTTTAGGTGCAGATGCTATGGACGAAAAAGTAGCGGTTTCTGGATGGTTAGAGGAATCTAAAGAGGAATTAATTCCATTTATACAAGGGTATCAAGCAAATGGAATACAGTATGTGATTTGTACAGATATTAGTAAAGATGGTATGTTGGAAGGACCGTCATTTGATTTATACGAAAAGATACTATCTAAAACAGATAGTGATAAGCGGTTAAAGTTAATTGCATCTGGTGGAATATCTACCTTTGATGAATTACCCAAACTAGCTGAATTAGGTTGTGAAGGAACCATTATTGGGAAAGCAATTTATGAGAATAGAATCAGTCTAAAACAACTAGAAACTTATATTTTGAACCATGGATAAGGAAGCACAATTAGTAGAGGAGTTGGTTAACAATGCGCTTTATCGTATGGATGAAAGTACACGTATGATTAAAAAGAGTTTGGAAGAAATAAGTGACGAAGAAGTTTGGCAAAAACCAAACCCTTCTCTGAATAGTATCGCAAATTTAATGCTGCATTTATGCGGAAACATTTCGCAATACATTATTTCGTCTTTGGGGGAAACGGAGGACATACGAAATCGTGATGCGGAGTTTAATGCAACTAGTGGACTTACCAAAACAGCGGTACTTAAAAAACTAGAGGATACCGTAAATACCGCCAAGCGTGTCATATTTGATACTACCCCTGAGCAATATCTAAAGGTACGACAGGTTCAAGGTTTCTCATTTTCTGGGGTTGGAATCGTTTTACATGCCATAGAACATTACTCTTACCATACCGGACAAATCGCGTTTTGGGTAAAGCAGTTAAAAGGAAAAGACCTTGGGTTCTATGATGGGATGGATTTAAATAAAAAAAGCCCCCTAGCCCCCAAAGGGGGCATATAATGTAAGAATTAAATTGATGTGATGATGAAAACAAAAATAAGTTTGAGTAAGAATTCTCCCCTTTTGGGGGAGCTAGAGGGGGCTTTTTTATGCTAGCAAAAAGAATCATTCCTTGTTTGGATATTAAAGATGGTAGAACGGTAAAAGGTGTCAACTTTGTTGATTTACGTGATGCTGGTGACCCAGTCGAACTTGCAGAAATATATAGTAGGGAAGGGGCGGATGAGCTTGTTTTTTTAGATATTTCAGCTACGGAACAAAAACGAAAAACCTTAGCTGATTTGGTCTATAAGGTTGGAGAAAAAATAAATATTCCATTTACCGTAGGTGGGGGTATTTCCTCTGTGGAGGATGTGGATGTGTTGCTACAAAATGGTGCGGATAAGGTATCTATAAACTCTTCGGCAGTTAAAAACCCGCAATTAATTAATGATTTAGTAGCTAAATTTGGGTCTCAGTGCATCGTTGTTGCCATTGATGCAAAACAGATTGATGGCAAATGGGTAGTACACTTAGTAGGAGGAAAAGTGCCTACAACCTTAGATTTGTTTGATTGGGCAAAGGAGGTAGAACAAAGAGGAGCTGGTGAAATACTGTTTACATCTATGGATAACGATGGTACAAAAGACGGTTTTGCGAATAATGCATTGGCACGATTATCCACCGAACTTAGAATACCAATCATTGCTTCTGGTGGTGCAGGAAATATGCAACATTTTACCGATACCTTTGTAGAAGGCAAAGCAGATGCTGCATTGGCGGCAAGTGTATTTCATTTTAAGGAAATAAAGATTAAAGATTTAAAAGAAGAG
>CALHVP010000232.1 GCA_938038975.1 uncultured Maribacter sp.
TTTGGTGAAATCACAGATGAAGCCATGATAACTGTAGCATCAGACCCTAGAATACCGGTTAACACAGCGGCCATCAATGAAGTCTATTCAACTGGCAAAAGCATCGAAAAAATGAGCCAAACTGCCGCTGATGTTGTGAAACAGTTAGTTGAAAGCAAAATGGTTGCTGAAAAATATAGTAAAGATTTAAAAACTCTAGATGATAAAAAGTTCAAAGACCAGATAAAGGCCTCTAAGACCATTGTTAAAGAGATAGACTCTGTGATAGCACTTTACCTAGGTACTGTTGATAAAAGGCAGGGAATTACCCGTAATCCAGAAATAACGGTAATGCAAAGGATAGGTGGCGCCAGTTATTACACGAATACGCGTAAAACTGGAATAACTAAAACGGAGAGAGATCTTATTAGGTACGCAGAAGATGAGCTCAAAACTGCATTGGTTAAAACGAATGCCTTTTTTAGCGAAAAATGGAAGCCTTATAAAGAAAGTATGGAGAAAATGGAAGTTTCACCCTTTAAGGAAACTAAGACCTTTTCATTTGACTAAATTTGAACTAAGGAGTCAAGATTGCTAAATGGTATTCTCGGCTCTTTTTTATATTTTTAAAATTAATACCGTATTTAATGAAAAAGATAGTTTTGATTATGGTGCTGCTATTCCTAAGCTATAGCAACGCACAAACAAATGGAGAAAATGAACTTGGGAGTTGGTTTATGTACTTTGGTACGAATCAAATATCCGATAAGTTCAGTATTCATACTGAAGCTCAATTCAGGTATTACGAGCAGGCAACTAATTTTAATCAATTACTTCTGAGAACGGGTCTTAACTATCATATTAATCCAAATGCTATTGCTACCATAGGCTATGGTTATATAGATACAGATCCTACTTTTGAGGATAGCAGCCTTGATGCTTCATTTTCACAAGACCAAATTTTTGAGCATCGTTTATTTGAGCAATTTATCTTAAAAAATAAGGTTGGAGAATTTTTGTTTGAGCACCGTTACCGTCTGGAACAACGTTTTATTAATAATAGAGATTTAAGAGATAATGAAACACAACACCGGGCTCGTTACCGTTTGCAAGTTATGCTGCCGTTAACAGATACCTTCTTTTTAAATTTTTACAACGAAATATTTTTAAACCTTCAAGGTGAAACTTTTGGTCAAAATCGTTTATACGCTGCGCTTGGAGTTCATGTAACTGAAAACTTGAGCATACAGGCAGGGTATCTAAAGAATCATTTTAGAAATATTAATTTTGATAGAGTACAGTTTGGTGTTTTCTACAATCCAGATTTACGAGGGTTATTTAAGAAATGATACTAATAATTGGTGCTGGTCTTTCTGGCCTATTAACCGGCCTTCGTTTAAAACAAGCTGGAATTCCATTTAAAATTCTTGAAGCCAGAAATAGAATTGGAGGAAGGGTGAATACCTTGTATAAAAGTAATTCAGCACCTATAGAAATGGGTGCGACCTGGTTTCATCCTCAGCATAGAAATCTAATCTCTCTTCTGGAAGAATTAGGTGTTACCTATTTTGAACAGCATAAAGACAATACCGTCTTTTATCAAAAATCAGACATACATCCTACCCAGATTGTACAGGTTCCAGAACAACCGCCCAGTTACAGAATATATGGAGGCACCTCTAATTTGCTTAACCAATTATTTGAAAGATTAGATAAGAACAGTGTGTTAATGAATCAACCAGTAACACGTATCAATAGTTATGAAAGTACTATTCAAATTGTAGCTCGTGAAACCTTCGAGGCCACAACCGTAGTTTTAGCACTGCCTCCCAAATTGTGGGCTAATAAAATTATGTTTCAGCCAGCATTACCAGATGCGCTATTACGAATAGCTGAAAGCACCCATACTTGGATGGAGGATTCCATAAAAATTGGTTTATCATATGACGAACCATTTTGGCAACAGGATAAAATACCTGCCACGCTCTACAGTAATTCAGGCCCTATTACAGAGTTATATGACCATAGCAACGCAGAAAAATCTTCGTACGCCCTTTGTGGCTTTATGAACCCCTCTTTAAAAACACTTTCCTACATAGATAGACGCGAACGTGTTACTAAACAATTAAAAACTGTTTTTGGGGAGAAAGCATTAGCGTTTACGAATTATGAAGAATGCATATGGAGTACTGAAGAACATACTGGTTTTGATACCTCTAATTTTCTTTACCCACATCAAAATAATGGTAACGCGATATTTAAATCAACCCTATTTAATGACAAATTATTAATTTCTAGTTCCGAATCTGCTTCCGAATTTCCGGGTTACATGGACGGTGCTGTTTATGCAGGGAATGCAATCGCGGAGAAACTAATTAAATTAGTAAAAAAAGCACCTTAGCATAATATTAAGGCTGTATAACAGAGTTTTCACTTCATATCCTTGACTAAAAATTACGAATACAAACCAGATTAGAAAGGAATGACACCCTTTTCCGACGTACTAATCACACAAAATAGTTAGCAAGAATGAATCTCCAAAAAATTACATTCCAGAACAACGAAGGTGAAACATTGTCAGGACGATTAGAAATGCCTGCAGATAGACATCCGCACAACTTTGCGATTTTTGCACATTGCTTTACCTGTACTAAAAATCTTCTAGCGGTTAAAAACATATCGCGTGCTTTGACAGCTAATGGTTTTGCAGTATTGCGGTTTGATTTTACAGGTCTTGGCGAAAGTGAGGGTGATTTTGAGGACACTAATTTCTCAGGTAACGTCTCAGATTTGATAGCAGCATCTCGTTTTTTGGAGACAAGGCATAAGGCTCCTACCCTACTTATTGGGCATTCACTTGGCGGAGCCGCTGCACTTTTTGCAGCTGCAGAAATAGCTTCAATAAAAGCGGTGGCGACTATAGGAGCACCATCTAGCCCTGTACATGTGAAACATTTATTTAAAAGCACGCTCCATGAAATTAATGAAAGTGGTAAAGCGCTAGTAAATTTAAGTGGTAGAGATTTTACTATTAAGAAACAATTTTTAGATGATTTGGAAAATAAATCATTGGCTACGATAGTTGAAAACCTACGTAAACCAATTTTAATTTTACATTCACCACAAGACGATACGGTTGGGATAAAAAATGCAGAGGCTATTTATAAAGCAGCTCGCCACCCAAAAAGTTTTATCTCCTTAGATGGGGCTGATCATTTATTAATGAGAAAGGAAGATTCCATATACGTCGGCCAGCTTATTGCAGGATGGTCGCAACGTTATATAGATTCAAATGAAGATGTTGAATTAGCAACAAAACATCAAGTGGTAGCAAGTTTAGATGCCGCTGATGGTTTTACTACAGCAATGAAAGTAGGTAGTCATTTTTTAACTGCCGATGAGCCTATTGATTTTGGAGGTAATAACTACGGACCGTCACCATATGAACTAGTTTCTGCTGGACTCTCAGCATGTACAGCAATGACACTTCAAATGTATGCTAAACGAAAAGGCTGGGCCTTAGACAATGTAAAAGTACATACCTCCTTTGGTAAATCACATGCAGAAGATTGCCAAGATTGCGAAACAGATAGTGCTAAATTAGATACTTTTCATAGAGAAATAACGCTATCGGGAAATCTTGATGATAAACAAAAATTACGCATGTTGCAAATTGCAGATAAATGTCCAGTGCATAAAACCTTACATAACACAGTACAGGTCCTAACAAAACTCATAGCATAATAACGTGTTTCTTAAACACCTTAAATAGCACCTATTAGTACTATTTATCAATATATTAAAAGTAAAATTTAGTGCACATTTAAATAAAAATAAAAATTTTTATTAGGGTATTTAATAGTATGGTTGTTGTATAATAAACTACGTAATCAAACCTTATGAGAAATATATGTTTACTTGCTGTGCTTACAATCATTTGCCTAAGCTGCGAAAAAGATGAAGTAACTGAACCTATTGCAACAAATCTTACTGCAAAAGTTTTGGGTGAATGGGAAATGTACCGAGATGAAAACTTAGAGTCTATAATAGATGAATGGACAGGAACAGAATGGACAACTAAAGACCAATGGTTTAGAAATATTAGGGAAGACTCAAGAATTATTCTAGAATTTAAAGATGACGGAACCTTTGTAGACCGTTATGCAGATGTACCTGTTGCCAATGGGGTCTGGGGAGCATTGACAGACAATAGTTTCTATTTTGACTATGTAGCAGATGAGACCAATCCTAATGCTGAGTTATCTGAAAGAAGATATATTACTTTCTACTGTGATAATACGTATTCTGTTGAGATAGATAAAAATGAGAAAGCTATTTATTACTATAGGGTAATAGGAAGTATAGAATGTTCAGATGAAATAAACTACAACGTTACGGACTAAATAGATTCGTAAAACACTATTTAATTTTGATTATAAAGAACCGCCTAAATATAAATTTAGGCGGTTTATTTGTTTGTAGTTAAAACCAAAGTTACACCGCGGTATTGGGTTTAAGTAAAATCATTTTGAAATGCGTTCGTGTTCGCACTTATATTTTCTTAATTTTAAAAACTAAACTTAAAAACTAGAAGAATGAAAAAGATAATCAGATTTGAACTGATAGCTATGGCTTTGCTAGCCGTAGTAAGTTGTAAAGAAGTTAAAAAAGAGGCAACGGACGCTGCTACTGAAGTAGAAACTGTTGCAGAAGAAGTCACAGAAACAGTTATGGCAGAAAACATAACGTTTATGATGGAACCTAAAAGCGATAGTAGTGTAAAAGGAGAAGTATCGTTTACAGATGAAGATGGTACGGTTTCTATGAAAGCCATGTTAACGGGTCTTACAGAAGGTGAGCATGCTATACATATACACCAAACAGCAGATTGCTCTTCAGACGATGGTAAATCTACCGGCGGGCATTGGAATCCAACGAATGAACCACATGGGAAATGGCAAGCTGAAGAAGGGTATCATAAAGGGGATATTGGTAATTTTATAGCCGATGCAGAAGGTAATGCTTTAGTAGAATTTTCTACAGACCAATGGTGTATTGGCTGTGAAGATGAAAATAAAAATATTGTAGGGAAGGCTGTAATCGTTCACCAGGGTGTGGATGATTTTACTTCACAACCTAGTGGTGCAGCTGGAAAACGTGTGAGTTGTACAGGAATTATACAGTAAAGAATAAAAATATATACCATAGTAAAGCCCGTTTTAAACTAATTCTAATTCGCAATTCGAATAGTGTTTTTAAAACGGGCTTTTTATTACATGTAATTTAAGGATATTTACCTACTAATTAGGCAATGACTTCTCAGTATACCTAGTGATTAATGAAGTTACTTCTTCATCACTAAAGCGTAGTATATCAAATCTTAAATACTTCCTATACTAGTTAAATACTGCTTTAGTATCACCTACTCCTATCCCTATTTGTTGTATCCCATTAATAATTTCACTCACGTTTTCAAGTGCGAATTAATTTGTCATGAATAGATTTTAAGCGCACACTGGAACATCCAAAATTAAAAAGAATTACCAGCAGTAAATTTGTCAGATTAACTCTAATGTATGAATTTCTCTCGTACTTACGTGCCGATACAATGAGTGGATTTTCAATAATCGTGTATGGGATTTTTTTAAGTTTCATGCGCTTAAAAAACTCAAAATCCTCCATTAGTAATTGATCATTATTAAACCTACCTACCTGTTCAAAAACAGCTGCGGAAATAAAAAGACATTGATCTCCTCCTCCAGTAAATATCCCATCTATTTTTGTAAAAGATGCATTTATCTTTAACCAAAAATTATCTGTGTCAAATTTATAGGAGAAAAAACCAGCTTTATATCCATTACGAATTGCATTGGCTATATCAACCAAAAATGTGGTTGGAGGTTGCACATCTGCATGCAGAAAAACGAGAATTTCCCCTTTAGCATTTGAAGCTCCTTCATTCATTTGCGCTGCTCTTCCCTTTTGCTTGCAATGTAAGAGCTGAACTTTTCCTTTAAAATCGTTTAATTCACCTATGGGACTATCAGGAGATAATGCAATAATAACCTCAGCATGGTCTATATCTTTAATAGTGGTAAACTTTGATAATAGGATGCTTAAATTTTTCCCTTCTTTGTGGGCAGGAATAATTATACTGATCATAAAGAATAGGTTTTATTGACCTTTAGAGTTTTCTTCATTGTAAACAAATCATAATAACTTTGTGCTTAGTTAAATCTACGTAAAAGCATGAGAAAGGTTTTATAATTTAAAAGAAACCTTGGTTTTGAAAGGTCTATTCACTTTTACGACAGAAGTAAAACTATTAGCAATCATTTTACGTAAATGCTACTATAGAAACATACCTTTATGAAATACACCTACTCTGTTTTATCTTTAGTTATATTGATTGTTCTTTCTTGTAAGCATCCAGTAGAAGCACAAACAATAAGTAACAAACAGATTGATTTTAATGAGATTTCAGAAACTTTTTTACAACGATTAAAGCAAAATAAAGAGACAGAAGGTATTCAATTGGTCCTAGCGAATACAACAATAAAAGAATTGGATAATGCCTTAGATAATGATGCGAAAAGATTGGCGTTCTGGGTAAATATATACAATGCTTATATCCAAGTAATTCTTAAAGATCAACCAGATTTATATAATGACCGAGGTGCTTTCTTTAAAAACGAACAAATTAATATCGCAGGAGAAAGGATATCTTTTGCTAAAATAGAACATGGGATTATAAGAAAATCGCAATGGGAATATGGCCTAGGTATGATTCGTAAATGGTTTCCAAATAAATTTGAACGTAAGTTAAGAGTAGATAAAAGAGATTATCGAGTACATTTTGCATTGAACTGTGGTGCTAAAGATTGCCCTCCCGTTGCTGTTTATGAATGGGAACGTCTAGATGAACAATTTGAGAAAGGCACATCTGTATACCTAAATAAAACCACGGTGTTTAACAAAGAGAAAAAAGAAGTAGCAGTTACCTCTTTATTTAGCTGGTTTAGAGGTGATTTTGGAAATAAAAATGGTGTTAAAAAAATACTGAAGAACCATGGCTTAATACCTAATGCTAAAGCCGTTGACCTTAGTTACACTAATTATGACTGGACATTAGATCTAGATAATTTCATAGACTTATAAAAACGTTTTAAAAAGCTTCGTTTATAGTGAAGTATAATTGACCTCCTTCTGAAGATATACCATAATCAACCCTCAATCTAGTACCCTCTTTTTTATTAACTATATAACGTAAACCAGTGCCTACAGCATTTTTATATGTTGAACTAAACGTTTTACCTAATGAAGGTGCAACAGTCCCACTAGAACCGAATAGAACACCTCCAAACCTTCCTTTAATTGGAAAACGATATTCTAATACAGCACTTAACTCGGCGTTATCTTGAAAACGCCTATTGTTATGACCTCGCGTACGTTTGGTGCCAAGTGAGTTTAAATCTAAAAACGGAGTATTTTCGCTACGTGTTCCTAGAAATACATTTCCTGCCAGAATATGATTTCCTTTTAACTGTTGGTAATACCTTGCATCCAACTCTAGCTTCTGATACGAAAAATCACTGCCTAAGAATTTAACAGAAGTAAAAGCACTAGCCTGAATGAATAGTCCTTTTGTAGGGAAAAAAATATTATCACGTTGGTCATAAAAAGCTACCATCCCTACATTGGATATAGTACCTCCCTCCTTACCTATTTCGTTTGAATTATCTAACAGGCCGTCCTCCGCTGGTTTAACAACATGAAAACCATCAAATTCATAACCCAATCCAACAGAAATACTTGGAAAAATTTCTCTCAAAGCCGAAAATCGAAATCTTGGAAAATCAGCATCATAGGTTTCCAAATCTTCTTCTTTTGAATTTACTCCCCTTCCATAGAAATTATAGAAATATTGATAATACCCAAGCTCTCCAATGAAACGCCACTTCTCATTATCTGAATAGATTTCATAAGGCATAAAGAAAAGTAATTGCTTTTTACTCGTAAAGGTTATTCCCAATTGAACAGAGCTTGGTCTAGATTCCTTTGACTCTCCTTTGAGCCTAAAGGTTGAGAGCCCTAATCCGCCATAACCAAGACCAGTTTCGGGAAGAAAGAATACAACCGGTAACGCAGTTAATTGAAAGTTTTTTGTAGTATCTCTTACCTTTTTTGTTCGCTTCTGAGCTTCACAAAATAATGTGCAAAAAAAGCAACATAAAGCTACTATTACTGAGCAATTCTTATTCATTACCACAATGTACCAACTTCAATTCTCTTAATGTAGATTTTAGTCATAAAACTGTATTAGTTTGATTAATTTGCAACGAAATTATAGGTGAAAAGCTAAAATTTTAAAATACGAATATGAAAAGTCTCCCCTTACTTAGAACATTAAGTATTGTACTCTTTCTAATATTGGGTATCCTTTCTGCAACTGTCGTTGATAAATTAGTATTCTCTTTCGATTTTAGCCAGTTCTTTCCAGAAGAAGATCCTGATTTAACGTTCTATAATGAGTTTGTTAAAGAATTTGGCACGGATGACAACTTTTTACTCATTGCCGTTAAAAATGATGATGGTGTTTTCAAAAAAGACTTTTTAAAACGTTTTAATGCATTTTCAGAAGAAAGTACATCCTTTGATTTTGTAACTGAACGTAATTCATTAACCACGCTATCTTACCCATTAAAAACATCATTTGGATACACAACACTACCAATAATTCATATTGCAGATACCACACAATATGTAAAGGATTGGAAGAAAATTCAAGACGATAAATTATTCATAAATGTTTTAATAGACGCTAACGCAAACTCTATAGTTCTTGCGCTTAGCACAGAAGATAATTTAGACTATAAAGCATCTGAAGTATTACTGACTCAAATACGCACTTCGTTACAAAGAAACAACCTTACGGATTATCATATTTTAGGTAGGGCATTTTTTTATGAAGCTATTGTAGATATGCAAAAAAGTGAAGTACTTAAAACCACTATAATTGCATCAATACTCGTTTTTATTATTCTGCTGCTAGTGTATAGAAGTTTACCTGTAGTTTTAATTTCCGTTACGTCTATTGGGCTTTCATTGTTATTATTTTTAGGTTTATTAGCTATCCTAGGAAAAGAATTAAACGCTATGGCAGCTTTTTATCCTGTCTTAATGCTCATTGTAGGAACTTCAGATGTGATTCATCTTACAGATAGCTTTATTCGTAAAATACAGGGAGGAAAAGATAAATACACCGCCATACTATCGTCACTAAAGGAAGTAGGGCTAACAACGCTATTGACATCAGTTACTACAGCAATAGGATTTATCACACTTTTATCCTCAAGACTCGTAAGCATACGGGAGTTTGGTATTAACGCAGCTATGGGTGTTATGGTTGCTTATGTAACGGTCATTTGCTTTACGGGTGCACTTTTAATAAGTATGCCCAAGAAAAGACTAATAGGACAGAAAAGTGTTTCTAAAAAATGGGTGACTTATTTACTACAGTTAAATACATTCACCAAAAAAAATCCCAAGACAATCATAGTTGGCACTTTACTATTCGCTATACTTTGTGTTTTTGGTGTTAGTCTTATTACTACAAACCACGAGTTTAAACAAACCCTACCTAACCAAAGTAAAATAGCTAACGATTTTAACTTTTTTCAAGAAAACTATGCCGGCTTTAGACCACTAGAAATAGCCATTTCTTCCAAAAACGGTTATAAGGTTACGGACTATGAAGTAGCAGTGGAAATAGAAAAGTTAACAGCGTATTTAAGCCAAATTAAAAGTATTGGGAATATCCAATCACCCAACCTGCCTTATAAAATAATTAATAAGGCAAATAATCTGAATAAATCTGAATATTTAATACTGCCGAGTACTAAAGAAACCTTTATTACATATCAAAAGGATGTAAACAAATTGGCAAGAAAGCAGCTAGGAAAATTCGTAAACAAAACAAAGGACAAAGCACGGATTAATGCAAAACTACAAGATGTGGGAACAGACAGTTTAAAAAGATTATATACACATATAGAAGACTACGCAAATAAGGTAACCGATACGACTAAAATGACAATTAAGGTTACCGGAAAAAGTATGTTATTAGACAAGAATTCAGAATACATTCGCAAAAGCTTATTAGAAGGTTTACTCTATGGACTCATAATCATTGGGATAATTATGGTCTTAGTATTTAAGGATATTAAAATGTTTCTAATCTCTTTGGTTCCAAACCTCCTACCTATGTTATTCGCTGGTAGTATTCTTGGATTTTTAGGAATACCACTAGAAGCTGGTTTATCGGTAGTATTTGCTATTGTATTTGGAATTGCAGTAGACGATACTATTCACTTTCTTGGCAAGTACAAATTAGGAATCACACAAGGATTAACAAAAGAACAAGCCTTAGAAAAGACCTTTACACAAACAGGTAGAGCATTAGTGATTACCACTATAATACTATTTTTTGGGTTTATGGTTATGCTGTTCTCTATTCATCAGCCAAGTATCACCATAGGAATAATCATAAGTGTAACTTTAGTTGCTGCGTTGGTTTTGGACTTACTACTCTTACCAGTATTATTACGAAAGTTTACTTAATTACTACTTACCTGTAATTGTCCTTTGAAGTGAACGGTATGCTAAAATGGTTTTTCCTACCATTAATGCCATTACTATAACCCATAGAGAGAAAAGAAGGTATTCCATAAAAGTTTAGTTTAAAGTTGGTTTCGGTTAAATTCATTTAAAACTTAAATAAGGCTAGGGAACCGTTTAAATTTAAATTTTTGTGCATTACATCGATAAATATATACATTTCATCTATAGCTCTCTTAAATAAAACTTAATTTTCGATGAACTGCACAATTTAAGAATCCTAACTTCACTAAATTTTATTCTAAAACCTTTGACACCAGAAACTATTGTATATGCTCAATTTAGAGTAATTTGGTAGCGTGATTAATACTAGTAATTATTATGAATCCATCGTCTAGCGGTTGGATAACAAAATTTGAATCGGTCATTGAGAAGCATCAAGAAAGGTATACCGACTTTTCTCCGTTGTATTTCGATTTGAAACGAACAGGTTTTGTGTACGGTATAAACACAGAAGTACTTCCATTCATAGTTTCAGAACACGCATTATCTGAAGATGAAAAAGCTAAAATCAATTTATTTACTGCACTTTATTATACCTATAAACTAGAGCGTAATACAGACTTTGAAAAATTTTTAGAAGACCTCTTTGCATTCTATGACAACTTAAGAATTGCTCAACTCTCATTTCTGGAAAAACTTCTTAGCGGAAAAACAACAAGTTCCAAACTGGAGAAACTAATTGATTCTAGGGTTTATTTAGAGGATAATGTAATAAGCAAAACCTTTAATAGCATTATTACCAATTCGCTATTGTTCATAGACGTATTACTTTTTAAACGCTATTTAAATGATTCTATAGGGATAAAAATCTATGCATACAACTTAGAATATTTAGCTCTTAATGTTACTTATCACGCATTAAATTCTAAAGAAAAAAATAAGAAAGATGAAAAATTAGCAGAGCTATTTGGCTCTAGCCTTACGTTCATAAATCCAGATACACAATC
The DNA here is from genome assembly GCA_938038975.1 of uncultured Maribacter sp. GTDB lineage: Bacteria > Bacteroidota > Bacteroidia > Flavobacteriales > Flavobacteriaceae > Maribacter. The sequence continues at coordinate 11,607 of CALHVP010000232.1, forward strand.
ATTTGATGGCTCCTACAGAGAGCTTTTGTTAAAGGAGCGTCCAAGTTGTGAAAATGCATATTTAATTGACATGGCATGCCTTACTGTTTGGGAAGATCATTCATTAGATTACAAGGAGTCTAAATTTATTTTTGGCATTGGAAAGGATATTGGTTTTGAGGAAAATACCATTTCCAAATCATTGGAAGATGTGGAAAATTTCTTTAATAAAAATGCTAAAGTTGTTCCCTTTCTTAAAGATAATAATCTTGCTATTCAGTTCTATGACAGCATGAGTAAGGTGGTAAATAAACTTATTCTAAGGAACAGTAAAAGGCTTCAGAAAGAGCTTTCGGAGAGTGCAGAACTTGTAGCACTTTTAAGTAAATCTACAATGCGAGATCTTACGAAAGAAGAGAAGAAAAAAGTGCAAAATCAACTTATAGATATTTTTAAAAGCATCCCATCCTTAGCTATTTTTATTTTACCAGGAGGCGCTGTGTTATTGCCTATTTTTATAAAACTAGTACCTAAATTACTTCCCTCTTCTTTTGATGAAAATCGTGTTGACAAAACCAACAAAACTGAATAAAAAATACCATAGGCAAAATCTATTGTTAATTATAAGAATTTAATAATCAGATTTTTAGGTAAATTTACTCCAACCAAAGCTTAAAGTCTTTTACACGCTCTCTACTTACAATGATTTCTTGCTCTTTAAAGCTACTAAGCTTAATTTGAAGCCTAGAATTTGTATAGGAAATGATATCTTTTATATGGTTGATGTTGATATAAAACTTTCTACTTACTCTAAAGAAAATCTTTGGCTCTAGTTCATTTTCTAAATTCTCTAAAGTAGTATCCAATAGATAATTTCTTCCATCTAAAGTTGCCGCGTATGTTCCTTTGTTTTCACTATAAAAACATTCAACCTCATCCGCATTTATAATCTTAAGATGCTGCCCTACCCTAGCTGTAAATCGTTTTTTGAATTCACGTTCTACAGGGTTCACCAACAACTTTTTAATATCCTCAAAATCTAGTGCTAGTTTTGGAGATTTCGAATCTGGATTAAAGCGTGTTTTGTATTTTTTAACCGCACTTTCTAAATCCTCATCATCAATAGGTTTTAGTAAATAATCAATACTATTTAACTTAAAAGCTTGTAAGGCATATTCATCAAATGCAGTGGTAAAAATGATTGCACTATGCACTTCAATAACATCAAAAATCTCAAAAGAAAGTCCATCAGATAACTGAATATCCAGAAAAATAAGATCAGGGTGCTCATTGTTTTGAAACCAATCTATAGCTTCCTCAACAGAATGTAGCATCGTTGACACATCTACTTTCAATTCGGTCAACATTCTATTTAATCTTCTTGCTGCTGGTTTTTCGTCTTCTATGATTATCGTTCTCATGAGTTGATTTTTCTTGTTCTTACTTTTTAAATCCTTAGTGTCTTAGTCGGCATTTTCATTCATATACTTCTGAATATGTCTTTCCTCCCATTCTTTTTGGAATTGCGTAAAATTACCCATGACCGTAATACCATGCACAATAAGTACCATACTCCAAATAATAGTGGTTCCAAATACATTCCAATCAATCCATTCTAAAAATTTAGGATTACCTAAAGAACCTTCATTCAAGATTATAAAAGTAAATTTATCTCGTAACAGATACAACAGGGTGTTTACAATTACAAAAAGTGATAGATGATTATAAAAACCTCTTATTGAATCCACTTTCAACTGCGCTCTCTCATATTTTGACAAGTTAGTAGTTTTCATATGTTTTATCATTGGTTGGATTATTGCTTACCTATATTTTTCTGCCTCTTTTTTATCCTTTTCAATATACTTTTGAATTTGACGCTCTTCCCAGTCCTTACTAAAGAAGGGACTAAAGCTATAAACTTTAGCTGCATGAAAAGCAAGACCAATACCCCAAAATATAGCCGTTGAAAAAGAAGCAAAACTAAAAAAGGCTTCTCCAAAACTTTCACCTCCGTTTACCCTTGCTATAACCGTTACGGTAGTAATAAATATA
>CALHVP010000233.1 GCA_938038975.1 uncultured Maribacter sp.
TATGGCAGAATGACACACAATTACTTGTTGTACAATGATGCAACAACAAACACCTTAAATTGGATTCCTTGGGATAATAATGAAGCATTACAAACAGGTAATAGAGAAGGTTCTCTAGCCTTAGATTTCTCAGATTTAGATACGGAAGCTTGGCCATTAATTGGTTATTTATATCAAGATGAAGTGTATAAGGCAACATATGATAACTACGTGCAAGAGGTTGTTGATGGTCCTTTTAATACAAGCAGTATGCAAGCTCTGTATAGTAGTTATGCATCTTTAGTAGAGCCATTTGCTACTATGGAGGAGCCTGGTTTTAGTTTTTTATACAATAGCTCTGATTTCCAAGCTGCAATATCAGAATTGAATTCACATGTAGGGCAACGGGCAACAGCAGTTAGTAACTATTTGTCTAATTAAGCCTTTGTCTAAAATCGAATATTTAAATATAAAATAACACGATGAAAACGATATCCATTTTTTTACTGAGCAGTCTTACATTCATAATTTCTTGTAACAACTCTAGTGATGATAGCTCATTAACAGATGATGATACGCCAATAGCGGATACAACTGTCATACCTGTAGATGAGACTTTGTTTTTAACCAGTAATGGCTCAGTTACAATAACTACAGTTCCGTGTACTTTATCGGAGGGTACCTCTACAGACTGTTATCAGATTGTAGCCACTAGTGTGCCTGCAGATCATGAAATGGGACCATGGTGTCCAGAAAATATATCTGATGATGCATCTGCTGGAGGAATTTGGTTAGAAAATGGAGAGGTATATGATGTAGACGGTGCATTTATTGAAAATATGGCTACTTTTTATAATGATACTAAGTGGCAAATGTATGATGCCAATGGTGCTATTTTCACAACAGAAACAGAAGACGATTGTGCCAATGCTGCAAATCCTAATGTAGGAGCCGAATATGAAAACTTTTGCGTAGAATGCTTACCATCTTATGTAGCAGATTTGACACAAACGTATCTCATACCTATAACTCCGGTAAAGCAATCAACTGCTACAGATTTTGGAGGTTTTGGACCTCCAGGAATGGCTGGGAATGGACCTTCGCAAAGAGGTATTGCGTTTAATGGAGTCGTCTTTGATGCGCCAGCTCCTACAGATGCCATTTTGGGCGCTTATACATTAGCTCCTTTTGATGATGCAGGAGGGCATATTAATTTGAACGCTGGTTATCATTACCATGCCGCAACAGGCGTATCTACCCAAATTGCTCAGGCGGATAGTCACGCAGCAATGATTGGGTATGCTATAGATGGTTTTGGACTCTTTGCTCAGTTAGATGATAATGGTGACGAACCAAATGATTTGGATTCTTGTAGAGGTCATACAGATGACATAAGAGGGTATCACTATCATGCAGCTGCACCTGGTAGTAACAGCTTTATAAATTGTATAAATGGCGCTTATGCCAATTAATAGTTAGTGCGATGTTTAAAAAAATTAGTTGTATTGGGTTACTATGCATGGTTATGTCGGCTAAAGCACATCAAGCTGATGTATCTACTACGATGTTAGTAGAAAAGGAAGATAATAGTTGGGTATTACAGATTAGTGCTTCGTTAACTGCTTTTCAACATGAGATACAAACTCATTTTTTTGATACTCCTTATCAATCCCCCGAGGAGTTTCAATCAATGGTTTTAGAACACGTTAAAAATAATCTACGTATTCGTTTTAATGAGAAGGACATTTTTTTTGGTAAGGGTATTGTCCAACTTGGTCATGAAACAAAAGTGGTTTTCGAAGTATTTGGTATTCCTAGCGATATCCAAACAGTACAAATTAAGAATACAGCCTTCCAGGATATCCATAAAAACCAAAGTGCACTGATACTTTTAAAAGAAGACTTTAACAAGGAGCACTTTGTTTTGAATGGAGCTAATAATCATACATTGGAACTATATACAGAAGGTAATACATTTAAAATTTTGGAAACAGAAAGGTCTAATAGTAAACTTTTTAATTTGGGTTGTATTCTAGGCGGTATTTTCATGGTAGTATCAACTACAATATTATTTTCTAAAATGTTTAAGCCTGAAGAAATAGAGCTCAGAACAATACGATAATACAAGTCGCTTACATAAAACAATAATTGTGGTTAGTTAGTTTGAAACGCTTTATGAGAAATCATAAAGCGTTTTTTGGAATATCGAAGAATTTAGTTTTAAAAGGACAGCGTTATGGTGTTAAGCTTAAATGGTTGATTTTGCTTTAAGGTAATAGCATAGTCATTCACTTAAAAACGAAGCCAGTTGACTGAATCTTCAATTTTAGCCTCTTTTATTTTATCATATTTGACGTGAGTTAAAGTTTAAATAATTTTTAAATAAAAGTATTATGAAAGAAGATGTTTTAAAGAAAAGTATATTTCCTGCACTCGTAATGCTACTAACAATAGTTACGCTTATTTCTTGCAGTAATGATAGTAGCGATAGCGATTCAGATACAGATGATTCATTGCCTGAAGGCACTGCCACACCGGTATCTGCATTTGGAGAATTTAATCCAGATGCAGTAACTGTTTCTTTTGATGGAGATGACATAACCATAGACACCAACGGTTTACCAAATCATACAACTCCTTATTGGGAAGAGACAAGTCCATTATATATAGCACCTATAGTTGCCGTGGCTCAAACTCCTGGCCGTATTGGTGGTGATCGAAGTCTTACCTTAACAGTTCCTTCTATTCCAGAAATAGCTGCTACGAGTACTGCAACAGGATTAGGCCCTATAGGCATCTCTGTAACTGGTGTCCCTATTTTTAATGATACGGAAGGTCCTAATAGACCTATTGAAGAACAAATCGTAGAAACCTTCGATTATGCTGGTGCTCATAACGGTCCTAGTGGCTATCACTACCATATTGAGTCCTATGATGTTCCTGAAAACACGGTGCTTTCTCAGAATGATGAAAAATTGGTTGGTATTATGGCCGACGGATTTTTGATTTATGGCAGAAAATGTAATTCCACTGGAAATTATCCAACAGACTTGGATGTTTCTGGCGCACATTCAACTTCAACACAACACAGCGAAGGGGAAGAATTTTATCATTATCACATCATCAATGAATTTTATTTAGGGTCTATAATTGCTCTTTTTGCAGTTGATTTACAGGGCACACCTAATAGTATTATGTAGACCTTATCTTATCACTTTTAAATTTGGAAGAAACCATCACTTATATTATCTAATTTATGGTGGTTTCTTTTTTAATTGAATCACAGTAATTAAACGTTTTAAAATGAAAACATTTTTTTTGTTATTTCTGTTTTCAAGTTTTTTGTTCATGGCTTGCTCTGAAAAAAAAGTAGAATTTTCCCAGCGTAATGACACTGATATTGTTTTAGAGGTCCCAGAAACAATAGTCTCAAAATCAGCGGTCAACTATGATCATAAAATATCCTTATGGACGTTAAACGGCTCTCCCTATTCTGGATTTGCCGTTAGTTATTATCCAGATAGCACCTTAAAGGAAAAATTAGGCATCCTACATGGTAAAAAGCAAAACCAAACTACACAATGGTTTCCTGATGGGCATTTAAAAATTGTCACAAATTATAATAGAGGAAAACTACACGGAGAGAAAAAGATATGGTCCCGAGATTCACTACACGTATTAATTGCTCAATTTCAGTATCATAATGGTAAAGCTAATGGGGAACAAAAAAAATGGTATCCAAGTGGTCAGTTATACCAAAAACTGAACCTTCATGAAGGTAAAGAAGCAGGCTTACAACAGGCGTATAGAAAGAATGGTGTTTTATATGCCAATTACGAAGCTAAAAACGGTCGTTTTTTTGGATTGAAGAAAGCTAATCTATGTTATCAATTAGAAGATGAAGTCATTAATAAAAGTAAGTAACACAAAGCTAATTGCTATTCTATTACTTACTCTTTTTATAAGTTGTAAGGAAAAAGTTAAAATAGAGCATAGTGTAGTGAAGGAAACTAGCCGAGTTGAAAACCTACCTTATTACAACGAGGAATCTTTTACCCCAAATTGGGTAACACCCAATAGTAAAGAAGAACAGGATTTTCATAAAATACCAGATTTTAAATTGGTGAATCAGCTAGGTGATACTATTACTCAAGATACATTTAAAAACAAAATTTATATTACAGATTTCTTTTTTACAAGTTGTCCTGGCATTTGTCTTAACATGACTAAAAATATGACCAAAGTACAAGAAGCGTTTAAAGACGATGCTGAGATAGCTTTGCTCTCACATTCTGTTACTCCTTCAATAGATTCAGTTGCAGTACTAAAGGAATATGCAGATGATCATGGAATAATACCCAATAAATGGCATTTGGTAACAGGAGATAAGAATGAAATTTATAACCTTGGGAGAAACCATTATTTTGTTGAGAACGATTTAGGTATTCCAAAGGATATTAATGATTTTCTACACACAGAGAATTTTTTACTTGTTGATAAAAACAAACATATTAGAGGTATTTATAATGGCTTAAATAATGCCTCCATTGCGCAATTGATAACGGATGTTAAAGCACTAAAATCTGAATAGCCTATTATGTATTACTTCTTTTGATAGTAGAGGACTAATCGATTAAGACTTCTTCCTTTTTATTGAAAGAATAAAATTTCAAAGATTTCTAGTAATCTGTTTTTGCAAAGACAGTAATCAATAGCATCATCCATGCTTATATTTGTAAAAACCTATCTAACATCTTATGAAAGTTCGTGAGCTCTTTATTGTAATTTCCCTTATGAGTATCGCCGCTATAATTAGCATCTCTTTTTACTGGCCTCCTGTTTTATGGTTTTTTTTACTCGTGGTTCCTTTGGTTTTAATGGGAATTTTTGATATGCTTCAGACCCATCATACTATTCGGAGAAACTTCCCTGTGCTTGGCAGGATGAGGTATGTTTTGGAGTCTATTAGGCCAGAAATCATGCAGTATTTTGTGGAAACAGACACAGAGGGGAAACCCTTAAACAGAATAGAGCGGTCTACTGTATATCGCAGATCTAAAGGCGAAACAGACACAGTACCTTTTGGAACTCAAAAGGATTTATATGAAATAGGTTATGAGTGGATGGAACATTCTATGTATGCTAAGAGTAATCCACAAGAATTAGGAGATTTTCCCAGAGTACTAATTGGAGGTAAAGATTGTAAACAACCTTACGCGTCTAGTCTTTTAAACATTTCAGCTATGAGTTACGGTTCTCTAAGTAAAAATGCTGTCTTGGCTATGAACCAAGGTGCAAAAGCAGGAAATTTTGCGCATAACACAGGTGAAGGAGGAATTAGTGATTATCACTTGCAGTCTGGCGGTGATCTAATCTGGCAAGTGGGAACAGGTTATTTTGGTTGTCGAAACGATGATGCTACTTTTAACGATACTACATTCCAAGAAAATGCAACAAAGCCTCAGGTAAAAATGATAGAAATAAAACTTTCTCAAGGTGCAAAACCTGGACATGGAGGAATTTTACCTGCTATAAAAAACACAGAAGAAATTGCGAAAATAAGACATGTAAAAGCGGGAGTTGCGGTACATTCGCCACCATCACATTCTGCATTTAATGATCCTATAGAGTTTATGCATTTTATTAAAAGGCTACGTGATTTATCTGGTGGAAAGCCTGTAGGTTTTAAACTTTGTATAGGTAGAAAGCAGGAATTTATGGATTTCTGTGAAGCTATGATTCATACAGATATTCGTCCAGATTTTATATCTGTAGATGGAGGAGAAGGAGGCACAGGGGCAGCACCAGTAGAGTTTTCAAATTCTATGGGTATGCCTATGCGAGAAGGGTTAATTTTTGTGCACGATACTTTGATGGGCTTTGGATTACGAAAGGAAATAAAAGTGATTGCAGCAGGAAAAATAATCACAGGTTTTGATATGGCTAGAGCAATTGCACTTGGTGCGGATGGTTGTAATAGTGCTCGTGCCATGATGTTGGCTGTAGGTTGTATACAGGCATTACAATGCAATACCAATACCTGTCCTGTTGGTGTAGCTACACAGAACAAATCTTTAATGAAAGGACTTGTTGTAGCTGATAAGGCACCACGAGTAAAACATTTTCAAGAAGCAACTATTAAGAGTTGTTTAGAACTTATTTCCGCAGCGGGTCTTGATGGTCCTGAAGATTTACAGCGTGAGCATATTAGTAAACGTATGGGGCTGTTTGAGGTGCAAAATTATAGTGAAATCTATCCATATATAGAGGAAGGTAGTTTACTTGATATTGAAACTATACCAGAAAATTACGCACGCTATTTTCAGCTCACAAGAATTATGAATTAGAGTAACCCTAATTTATTCTTCTAAAACATACCAGTCTATAGTATCTAGATTTTTTCTCCTTCCCGTTTCTTTAGGGGGATAGTTGGTTGCGAGATAGTTTACAATAATAGCTTCGTTTTCTCCTAGATCCCATAGGTTTTGGGTTTCTTGCATCCATTTTATAGTAGCTGTCCACCGTTCTTTGTTCATCCGGTTTTGGAGCACCAATTGAGAAGAATGACAACTGGTACAATTCCTCACAGTTTCTAGTAATCCGGGTGCATCAACAAATCCAGTTTGTACATGAATACCATTCTCTATTTTATCAAAGTCATCTATGTTATTTTCATCAACTAGCGTTTCTTCCTTTATGTTTACAGTGAAAAAATCAGTCTCTAAAAGCAAATAAAAACCAGTGGAAATGAGAATCACAAGCGGTACAAAAAACCAAATAATTAGCCTTTTTCTATTGGATTTGTTCACCTTAGGTTCTTTATAATTACTATTCATTGGGTTCCCTTTAAGTAACTTTTATTGCAATACGTTGGCATGCATTATTCAAATACCCTTTAGGGTTCCAGCCAGGAATGAGCATAGGTTGCGCCGTTCCTTTAGAATCAGTAGCCCTAGACCAAATTTCATAATACCCTTTTTTAGGAAAAGTTATTTGTGCATTAAAATGTTGCCAAGCCAAACGATTTACAGGCTTTTCAAGTGAACAGGTTTTCCAAGTAGCACCAAAGTCAATAGAATATTCCATTTTAGCTACTTCCAACTCTCCTGCCCAAGCATGTCCTCTAATGTTTAGTTTTTCGCCATCAGTAATCATGGCACCTGTTTTGGGATAAGTGATGAGTGATTTTACAGGCATAGATTCTATAATACACATATCCTTGTCTGCTACTTTTTCACCAGGAGCAACAGTATTACAGGGTACTCTATAAGCAGTGCCAGTCATTTTAGCACCATCATGTACTTTGTTTCGTACGCTTATGCCTTCTAGCCACTTTCCAGAAACAGATGCTGGCCATCCGCCTGCAACTAGACGTAATGGATACCCATGAACTAATGGGATGTCTGCACCGTTCATTTGAAAGGCTAATAGGGTTTCATCCTGTAAGACTTTGGACATAGGCGCACCACGAGAAATAGGTGTTTTGTTAGGGTCTCTACTTAGATGTAGATCTATAGCATGATACCCAATGTAGACTGCGTCATTTTTTATACCTATGTCTTCTAATACATCTCGCATGCGAACTCCAGTCCATTCAGCACATGATACCGCTCCTACATTCCATTGATTACCTTTTGCTGGAGGATTAAACTCAGACCTACCATTTCCACCGCATTCTAAAGTAAGTTGATAGGTGTAGTGTTTAAACTTGGATTTGAGTTCAGCTAGGGTATAGGTTTTTTCTTTTAGAACAGATTCACCTTTAATAGTAAGACTCCAGTTTTCTGCATTTATGTTTTCAGGGACTAGTCCATTATTTCTAATAAACATATATTTATTTGGCGTTATTCTGTCATCTAATAGATGAGCTTGCGCTTCCATATTCCATGGTCTTTCGTTTAAGAGCACCATTTCTTTATCCTTTTTAAATAGTTCAAAAGGATTAGGATTTTGCAATGCCAAGGGAATATATGTTTCTGGTAATTTTAATCCATAAACAATCTCCACTCCTATAGCACCTGTCATAGCTACTAAAACTGATTTGCTAATGAATTTTCTTCTTTCCATGGTGACGTTTTACTCTTCCAAGATAGGATTTTTTGATTGGATGATTGGGATTTAAATATGGCTAATAGTACCCTCTTATTTAGATTGTTTTCTTACTTGCGCAAAGAGGCTAGTCTTCAGGTTTCTTGATTTTAGGATTCAAATGTCATTGGCAATTCAAAAACTTCCAATTTAAAAAACGGTAAAGATGCAATGAGGTGGTCAAAAATATCCGCCATTACAAACTCATAATTTTCCCATCGCTTATCTGCGCTAAAGGCATAAATTTCTAACGGAATACCATGTGGGGTTGGTGCCAATTGGCGTACCATTAGCGTCATTCCTTTATTAATAGCAGAATGATTTTCTAAATATTCGGTAATGTATTTTCTGAACACTCCAAAATTGGTAAGGTTCTTTCC
>CALHVP010000234.1 GCA_938038975.1 uncultured Maribacter sp.
ATCTAATTTTGGAAAAGTGCGGTCTATACCCCAGTAAAAAATGAGAGCTGAGCTAGAGCGCTCCTGCGCTAATGCTTTTTTAGGTTCTGGTTGATTTTTAAGTAATTTTTTATACGTAGGGTACACATCCATATTAGTGACCACTACGTCTGCTTCATATGCTGATTTAGATGAAGTTGCGCCGGTTGCCTTTTTATTTGTAACATGAATTTTTTCTACGATTTCATCAAATTTAAAAACGACACCTTTATCTATTGCAAGTTGATATAAGCTTTGACTTATTTGATGCATTCCACCTTCTGGAAAAAATGTTCCGTAATGCATTTCTAAGTGGGGAATCATAGACATTATACCTGGTGTTTTAAAAGGTGATGAACCATTATATGTGGCATACCTATTAAATAATTGAACTAATTTAGGATTTTTAAAATGTGCTTCGTTTACGTCGTTTAATGTGGTATTAATATCCAGACTTGCTATACTAAGTATAGATTTTATAGTTTGTTTAGATAAGTAAGTGCTTGCTTTATGTAAGGACTTTTCAAGAAATAAAGATGCAGTTAAATCGTATTTTTTCTTATTTAGATGCAAGTATTTACCAATACTTTTCTCTGACTCGTTGAAACTTTGAGAAGCTTCTGTTATGAAAGAATCAAAATTAGAACCGGCACTAAATTCATGTCCGTCCTCCCAAAAATAATTACAAATGGTGTCTTTTTCTTTGTAATTAAAATATGTTTTAGGGTTGATTTGGAATAGTTCAAATAGTTCCGTGACCAAATGAGGCATTGTAAATAAAGAAGGACCAAGGTCAAAACGATATCCATTTTTGGTAATGGCATGTAGCTTGCCTCCTGCATAGGAATTAGCCTCTACAACCGTAACTTCATATCCTTTTTTACATAATCGTAATGCGGAAGCAATACCTCCAATACCGGCCCCTATGACCAAAGCTTTTGGCATGGTTATTTTTTAAAATACTTGAAAGGGACAAACAGCATACCAAAACATTCACCGTCTCCTTTGCCTAAATGTTTATGATGCATTTTATGAGCTCTTCTTACACCCTTTGCATACCAATGATTTGCATTTCTAAATAGCTTAAATCGTTGGTGTATAAAGATATCGTGTACTAAAAAGTAGGCTATCCCATAAGCTAAGATGCCAAATCCTAAGGGGTAGGCATACCAATATCCTAAATTTCCTGCATAAAAAAGAGACATGCTTATCACTGCGTAAAAAATAAAAAATGCATCATTACGTTCAAACCAAGAATCATGTTCTTTGTGATGGTGGTCTTTATGTAAAAACCATAAAACACCATGCATAATATATTTATGGGTAAACCACGCCATAAATTCCATAAAGGAAAAAGTTCCTAAAAAAATTAATACCCAGAGTGCTATTTTCATTTAAACTAAATTCATTTTGTATTTAACATATGACCTTGCTAAAAGCCCAAATTTCTGATAATTTGGAACTCTAATACGCGCATTCTTAATGTCCAGAGATGGCGTATTTTGTAGTTTTTGTAATAATTTGTAATAATATTTATAGGCTGTATAGACCCCAAATTTTGCCTCCGCAGGGAGTTCCATAATCCCTTCGTATCCTAGTTGGAAGTCTGCTTTTATTTCTTCAACAATTCTTATTTTAGAGGCTTCATCTAGTTCCGTAAGATTCGTGTTTGGAAAATAGGACCTATTCAAATCTTCAAAATCAGCTTTTACATCTCTCAGGAAATTTACTTTTTGGAATGCTGATCCGAGTGCCATAGCAGATTCCTTAAGTCTTTCATATGTCTCATTGTCTCCTTTTACAAATACTTTTAAACACATTAGACCTACCACATCTGCAGATCCGTATATATAATCTTTGTATTCTTGGTCTGTTTTATAAGTGCTTTTTGTTAAATCCATACGCATACTCTTCATAAAAGAATCTACTAAATGCATGGGTATGTTGTAGGTGTGAAACGTGTGTTGAAAAGAATTTAAAATTGGATTAAGGCTTATTTTATCACGTAGTGAAGCTTTTAATTCTTCTTCGAATTTATTGAATAGGACTGGTTTGTCAAACTCATGAAAGGTATCTACAATCTCATCTGCAAAACGCACAAAACCGTAAATATTATAAATATCTTTTCTGATAGAACTAGCCAGCATTTTTGTCGCCAATGCAAAAGAAGTACTATACTCCTCTGTTACGAGTTTGCTGCATTGGTATGATACCTTGTCAAAAGTAGCTTTCATTCTTGGGTACTAATTAGAGTTTGCAATTAATTCTGATACCAACTTTCCTGAAATTAAAGCAGGTGGTACACCTGGACCTGGAACCGTTAGCTGTCCTGTAAAAAAAAGATTTTTTACTTTTTTACTTTTTAGGTTTGGCCTAAGAAATGCAGTTTGGGTTAATGTATTTGCCAATCCATACGCATTTCCCTTATAGGAATTGTACCTGTCAATAAAATCATTGACACAGAAAGATTCCTTGAATATAATATTTTTTCTTATTTGTTGGTTTGTTCTTTCTTCGAACCTTTTCAAAATTAGGTCTAGATACTCCTCTCTTAAAACAGAAGTGTCTTCTAAATCTGTTGCTATTGGAACTAGAAAAAAACCTGTTTCACAATTTTCTGGTGCCATACTTTTATCAGTTACTGATGGAAAGTTAGCATAGAAAAGTGGATTTGTTGGCCATTTGGGATCATCATATATTTCTTCAGCATGTTTTTCAAAATCAGTATCAAAAAACAAATTGTGATGTTCTACGTTTTTAAGTTTTTTATCAAAACCTATATAGAATAATAGAGAGGAAGGGGCAAAAGTCTTTTTGTCCCAATATGCCTCTGTGTATTGTCTATGTTGTTGGTCTAGTAGTGTTTCTGAGTGATGATAGTCTGCACCGCTAAGCACAACATCGGAATTAATTTCTAAGCCATTTGCAATGATACCTGCAGCATTACCATCTCTAACGAGGATTTTATCTACAGTCTGGTTTGTATGGATAGTAACTCCCAAGTCTTTGGCTAGGGTTTCCATACCAAGGATTATTTCATACATACCACCTCTAGGGTGCCATGTTCCTAATCCAAAATCAGCAAAATTCATAAAGTTGTAAAAGGAAGGAGTATTACTAGGCTTTGCACCTAAAAACAAAACTGGAAATTCTAGGGTAGATATAAGTTTAGGATTCTTAAACTTCTTACGTACCTGAGAACTAATCGTTTTAAAGAATTGATCTACTTTTAATATAGTTTCCTTTGTTACAAGTTCTAGTGGTGAAAGTCCTGGTCTGAGCACAACCTTATTTATTGCTATGTCATAGTTCTCCTGAGCACTTGCAATAAATTTTCGAAGCTCCTTTGAGCTACCTGCTTCTATTCGTTCAAACTCAGCACAAATTTTATCCATACTATCGCCGATAGTAATGATATCATCTGAGAAGAAAATTTTATATGCTGGACTAAGTTTATCTAAGGTGTAAAATTCAGATGTTTTACGACCAAAATCTCCAAAAAATTTATCAAAAATATCTGGCATCCAATACCAGCTAGGACCCATATCAAAAGTGAAGCCCTGTTTAGTAAACTTTGAAGCCCTACCACCAACAGCAGAATTTTTCTCGTAAATAGAAACATCATAACCATCTTTTGCAAGGTAGCAGGCTGCGGATAGCGATGAAAATCCAGAACCTATGACAATAACTTTTTTACCCATAAATGTTTAATAGTAAATTTTAGTAGGAATTATAGACGACTTATAACGTTATCTATTGAATGAAATGTTTTTACAAAACTCGGTAATTCTGTATCCTCTAAATGCTGAACTTGTCTTCCTAATATCCAAAGATTTGGATTGTTATAATCAGCAACTAGCTTTTCAAAATCACTTATGTATTTTGAAATTCTGTCTTTTTCTGGTACTACTGTAAAATAAGAAAGAAAATAAATATTGTCAAAGTACTTCATGACATCCATAAGATTTTCCATCGGGATGGTTTGTCCAAGATAAATGCACTTGTAACCCCTTAGAATAATTTCATAGTTAAGATAAAGTAGGCCAATTTCATGTATCTCGTTTTCTGGTAAATACGCAACAAAAACTTTATCCGTTTTTGTAGGTTTTAAATGCTGTAATTTTTCTGTATTAAGAAGAATCTTTTGCTTTATAAGACTTGTTATGAAATGCTCATGGGCAGGACTTATAGTATCTGTTTGCCACAGTAAACCAAGTTCGTTTAGCAAAGGAATAAACGTTTCCTTGAAAACCTCTCTGAAAGATTTTTCGCTGACAAGACTGTTGTAGGTGTTAAAAAACATAGTTTGGTCAAAATTCACCATTGCCAATTTGAATGCATTTAGTGAATGATTTTTTAAACTATTTTTTGCTACAATTTCGCGAACAACTAGCGGGATCTCACCCTCAGGTATTTTGGCTATTTTAGAAATTTTATGACCGTTATGATATAACAGGGTGATGTTTAGAAGCTTTTGAAGACTAGATAAAGTATAGGTCCTAATGTTCGTATCAGTTCGTTCGGGAGATAGTAAATTATATCTCTTTTCCCATATTCTAATCGTATGTGCTTTAATACCGGAAAGGTTTTCCAAATCCCGAATACTAAAATTCTTTTTTACATTGTTCATTTTTTTTCACAAAGGGTTAAACAAATTTACAATTAAAAGAATAAGCGGCTCTAAAAGGCGCGTTAAAATTTAATCTAAACGCAAAAAAAACCGGGTAATTACCCGGTTTATGGTGCCCACGACTAGATTCGAACTAGCACGTCCTTACGAACACTACCCCCTCAAGGTAGCATGTCTACCAATTTCACCACGTGGGCTTAAATATTTTAAAGACGTGTCAAAGATAAAAAGCTATGCATGAATTCAAAGTAATTTTTTTGGAATATATTTTGAAAGAACTTTACATACTAAAAGAGTGTAAATCTACATTATAGGTTTTTTATTATACCATGTCTGATTGTCAATACATTAATGTTTTTTTACATTTTAATGTATGCAGTTGGAGTAGTTTTTTTTAGTTGTTTAAATTTTCGATTAAAGTTTGAAATAGAGCCAAATCCAGATTTCTCAGCAATTTGCACAACATCTAGGTCTTTATTAGAGGTTAAAAGCTGACACGCATGTGCTATTCTAAGTTCTATCAAAAACTGGAAAAAGGTCTTATTGGTCCTTTGTTTAAAAAATCGGCAAAACGCATTAGGTGTCATAAATGCAAGGTTAGCAACTGTAATCAGCTTAATTTCTTTTTCAAAATTATTCATTACATAATCTAACACATCTTGCAAACGTTTTCCTTCATTTGCACTTAACGATTTAGGATGTACGAAGCCTGTAAGCATAGTCACTGGTGATAAACCAATACTTTTAAGTAGCTGTAAAAAAATAAGTAATCTAGATAACTTATCAACTTCAGGAAACTTTTTCATGAGTTCACGAGCTTCTGTGTTGTTGTCTGAAACTTTGAAACCTGTATTGGAGGTATCAAAGAATGCCTTAGCTTGTTCCAAATCTGGAATATCAAAGAAATTGGTTCCAAATGTAGTATAGGTGAAAAATAACGAAATCATATGCGATGGTTCTTCACTAGGGTTACTTTGAAAAAGGTGGGGTATTTTTCCATTTATAACAATCAAATCATCCTCCGTGTAGGCGTGTATACTATCACCAACAATGAGCTTACCACTTCCTTTAACTAAGAGGCTAATTTGAATTTCTTCATGTTGGTGTAGTTTGTCAAAAAACACATATTCTTTATCAACTTGAACAATTAATGTACCTCCAACTGGTTTGGGGATTTCGAATGGGTATATTTTCAAAATGTGTATTATTTACCTTTATTGAGTTTTATTTTATAAAAATAAGGTAATATAGTATTAGTTAAGGTTAAAATTGATGAATTCCATCCCTTAGTGCCCAATGTATCTTTGTCTAAATTTAAAATAGCAGACATGAGTATTGAGTGGAAAGGCGTTATGCCAGCAGTAACAACGAAGTTCAACGAAGACGATACCTTAGACATGAAAATGTTTGAAGTAAATATAAAAGCCCAGTTAGATGCTGGAGTTTCAGGTATTATTTTAGGTGGCACTTTAGGAGAGGCAAGTACGTTAACTGGAGACGAGAAAAAACAGCTTATCAAAGAAACTGTAAGAATGGTAGATGGCGCTGTACCAGTGATTATCAATATAGCGGAACAGACCACGAAAGGAGCAATTGAAGCTGCAAGAATAGCAAAAGAATGTGGGGCCAGAGGTCTAATGATATTACCTCCAATGCGTTATAAAGCCAATGATTATGAAACGATAACTTACTTTAAGGCTATCGCTAATAGTACAGACTTACCAATCATGATTTATAATAATCCAGTGGATTATGGTATTGAGGTTACTTTAGATATGTTTGAAGAGATGTTAGAATGTAAAAATATTGAAGCGGTTAAAGAGTCTACCAGAGATATATCTAACGTTACTAGAATAAAAGCACGTTTTGGAAATCGTTTAAAAGTACTTACTGGGGTAGATACTTTAGGAATGGAAAGTATTCTTATGGGTGCTGATGGTTGGGTAGCTGGCTTAGTTTGTGCTTTCCCAGCAGAGACTTGTGCGGTATATGAATTGTCAAAAGCTGGTAGAATTGACGAAGCTTTAGAAATTTATAGATGGTTCTTACCGGTATTGGAACTAGATATTAATCCTCAATTGGTTCAAAACATTAAGATGGCAGAAGTAGCAACAGGAATTGGAACTGAACATGTTAGAGCTCCGAGGTTACCACTCATAGGTGAGGAACGTGCTAGAGTAGCCAAAGTGATTAGTGATGGTTTAGCTAAAAGACCAAAATTACCCGCATACAAAGGTTTGAGTAAAGCATAGTTCTACTCAGATGCATACTTTAAATATGGAATGAAATAAGAAACAACTGCACTATCAAATTTTAGTTGGTTGTTTCTTATTTTTGATACAAATACATAAAACACCAGCATAGATGATATCAGGAGCTAATTATATAGGAGCAGAACTTTCAAAAAAAGGGAAGAAGCAGTTTAATACATTCAATCCTAAGCTAAACCTTCCAACAGAATGGACGTTCCAAGAAGCAAATGAAGAAGAAATAGAAGCAGCAGCCGCATTAGCTAAAGAAGCATTTATTGTATATCGTGAGTTTTCAGGAAAGCGAAGAGCAGAATTTTTACGTGCTATTGCCAAAGAAATAGAAAATTTGGGAGATGAATTGATTCAGGTGTATACTCAAGAATCAGGACTTCCAGAGGGAAGAGCAGCTGGTGAAAGAGGAAGAACAATGGGTCAATTAAACGCATTTGCTAGCTTGTTAGAAGAAGGTTCTTGGGTAGAAGCTAGTATTGATCCAGCACAACCAGATAGACAGCCAATGCCAAAGGTAGATCTTCGTAAAATGCAATGTCCTTTAGGTCCTATTGTTGTTTTTGGTGCTAGTAATTTTCCGTTGGCTTTTTCTACTGCTGGTGGGGATACAGCTAGTGCTTTGGCTTCGGGTTGCCCAGTAATAGTTAAGAGTCATCCAATGCATGCCGGTACAGGTGAGCTTGTCGCATCTGCAATTATCAAGGCTGCGGAACTAACAGGAATGCCTAACGGGGTTTTTTCAAATCTTAATAGTAGTGGTATAGAAGTAGGGCAGCAGTTAGTAATGCACCCTGTGGTTAAAGGAGTAGGTTTTACCGGTAGTATTAAAGGCGGAACTGCCTTATATAAATTAGCTAATGAAAGAACTGAACCCATACCAGTTTTTGCAGAGATGGGTAGTGTTAATCCAATTGTTGTATTGCCTTCTGCCTTAACAGAAAAAGGAGATGAATGGGCAAAACAGTATGCAGGCTCAATTATGTTAGGTGCTGGACAGTTTTGTACCAACCCAGGACTAATTTTGGGAATAAAGAGTACTTCCTTGGATGATTTTATTTCAACCTTAGGAACAGAAATAGATAAATTAGATCCTATTTGTATGTTGCACCCAAATATTCATAGTAATTATGAAAAGGGTAAAAAAGAGCTTTCAGATCAGGCTACCGTAGATGTGGTGGCCAACCATGATGCAGATGTTGCACCAAATATGGCACAGCAGCGTGTTTTAACTGTAAATGGAACTAATTTTTTGAAAAACACAAAATTACATCAAGAAGTATTTGGTCCTTTCTCTATTATCGTCCGTTGTTCAGACGCAGATGAAATGCAGGCTATACTTGCTAAACTAGAAGGACAACTTACAGGAACTATACTCGGTAATGAAAATGAAATTAAAAAGTATAAAAGTATAGTACATACATTACAAGATAAGGTGGGTCGTATTATATTTAATGGTGTCCCAACAGGAGTTGAAGTTTGTCCATCCATGCAACATGGTGGTCCCTTTCCTGCCGCTACGGATAGCAGATTTACTTCTGTAGGAACAGGAGCTATACAAAGATGGGTAAGACCGGTAAGCTTTCAGAACTGGCCAAATGAATCTTTACCAGAAGCTTTACAGAACGAAAACCCTTTAGGAATAACTAGAATAGTTAATGGTTTACATACAACTCAGGCTATATAAATAGAAATAAATAAGACAGTTATGCACAACCATATTACTAGTTCTACTCGGATTATTCTAAGTGTTTTATTATTATGGAGTGCATTTGTTTTTGCCCAAGTCAGTAGTTCACAAGAATTAGAGAATGTTA
>CALHVP010000235.1 GCA_938038975.1 uncultured Maribacter sp.
AAGCCGTTTACTATTCTTACAATCAGTTCTATTAAGAAAAAAATAACACTGTTTTTTAGATCAGATAAAACAATTTATCCCAGAAATGCTGGTTTACCATTAATAAGAAACAACCCTTTCGGATATTATATCTATTGAAAATGAATAAAACTATTTTTCTCCTGCTAACCACATTTTTAATCTCTAGCATAGGCATTTCACAAGAATGGCAAACCAATTTCGAGACAGCCCAGGTGATGGCAAAAGAAAGCAAGAAGCCAATCATTCTTGTGTTTCAGGGCTCAGATTGGTGTGCGCCTTGTATTAAATTAGACCACGAAATTTGGAGTACATCCGCTTTTAAAAGCTACGCAAAAGATCATTATATAATGCTACAAGCGGATTTTCCAAGGAAAAAAAAGAACTCACTTTCTCAAGAACAAACTAGTGCCAACAAAGTCTTAGCAGAAAAGTATAACAAAAGAGGCATCTTCCCGTTAGTTGTCCTTTTAGATGCAAACGGAAATGAGCTAGGTAGCACCAGTTACAAAAAGATATCTCCAAAGGATTACATTGCTCAACTTAACAGTATTCTAAAGTGATTTTTAAAAACCTCACGTTCTTCATATTGCTCTGCTCTTGTACTTTTTCTTCTGCCCAAGAGCGTTATAAGCAAACCTTGAAGTTAATGGGGAGCAAATTCGAAATTACAGTTGTGGCAAATGACTCTATTAAAGGAGTACATTATATTTCTATGGCTGTGGAGGAAATCACAAGAATTGAAAAACTTATCTCTTCTTGGGACCACAACTCAGAAACTTGGGCAGTTAACACCGCAGCTGGCAAAAATCCGGTTAAGGTCTCTAAAGAACTCTACGATTTAATAGAACGTTCTTTAAAATTATCGAGACTTACAGATGGTGCTTTTGATATTTCCTATGCCTCTATGGATCGTATTTGGAAATATGATGGTAGTATGAAAATTATGCCTTCAGATAAAAAAATTAAAGCATCTGTCTCTAAAGTTGGTTTTCAAAATATTATTCTAAACGAGCAAGAAACCAGTGTATTCCTTAAGCTACCTGGTATGAAGATCGGTTTTGGTGCTATTGGTAAAGGTTATGCAGCAGACAAAGCCAAATCTTTATTGATGCAAATGGGAGTTAGCGCAGGAATAGTAAATGCCTCTGGCGATATGAGTACATGGGGTAAACAACCCGATGGAAGTGATTGGAAAGTGGCTCTTACCAACCCTATGGATAAAACAAAAGGGTTTGGGCTACTACCTGTGGTTGACAAGGCTGTTGTTACATCAGGTAATTACGAAAAGTATGTCCTATTTGATGGAAAAAGATATGCTCATATTATTGACCCAAGAACAGGATATCCAAGTACGGGAATCTTAAGTGTAACCGTATTTGCGCCAAAAGCGGAGCTTGCAGACGCATTGGCTACCTCTGTTTTTGTAATGGGAAAAGAAATAGGGCTAGATCGCATTAACCAATTGCCAAACGTAGAATGCATAATTATTGACGATAAAGGTGCAGTTTACAAATCTAAAAACATTGCTATAAACACATTAGGATTATGATACGAACTCTCTTAAGTACCTTATTAGCGTTATGCTTTTTCACAAGTTGTGTAGTGGTTAAGGAATATGAAAAAGTGGCGATAAACGATCCAGATATGCAGCTCTCAGAATTGCCTTGTGATCGTAATCTAACCATCTCACATACGTATAGAGAGGGCGCGTCTGGAGCTAATGGAGGGAAAACTGGCGGAGGATGCGGATGCAATTAATCATCTTGTTACCCTAAGTTATATTTGTCAAATCAACAACCTCAACCCAAGGGTACGAGGTACGCGCCTGAAAACGCATTTTATATCTCGAGGCAAGTCTCGGGGAATTAAACCCTCAATGAGGGATTAAAAAATCTAACGTCGTTGCTATCTTATGAGTACACTAAAAAAAATCATACTTCCCACTTTTATCCTCATGTCGTTTTTGACATTTTCGCAAGAACAAAAGGAGGCTAGTCAAAGCTATAAGAAACGGGTATTAGAAACCATAGAGGTAGATATATTATCTAGTTATTACTCACAAGACGGGGAAAATGCTGCGGTATCTGGCGGTCTGGGAACTGAAGAACTTACAGATGCTACTGGAACCATAATTGTATCTATTCCACTAAACGAAGATGACGTACTAATCATTGATGCTGGCGTTTCTGCATACACTTCTGCCTCTTCTAGTAATGTAGGGCCTTTTGATGGTAATAACGCTGCCGACCCTTTTGTAGCCAGCTCAGGAGCATCCAGTGCTGATACGTGGGCTAATTTTACAACTTCGTATAGCCATACTTCTGATGATAGGAATCAAATTTGGTCTGCTTTAGCATCAGTATCTGCGGAATACGATTATTTTTCTGTTGGTTTTGGCGGGAGTTATACGAAACTATTTAACGAACGCAATACAGAACTGAGTATTAAAGGAAGTGTTTATTTAGATTCTTGGAATGCTATTTACCCAACTGAACTGCGATCTTTTGCTCCAAATGGTAATGGCTTAGCAAATGGTTTATTCTTAGACAATACCATTACTGGAAATATAGATTATAACCCAATTTTTACTCCTTTTGAAAATGAAAATAGAAACTCCTATAATCTAGGTGTTGGTTTTTCCCAGATTTTACATAAAAAAGTTCAGGGTTTTCTTTCCCTAGACCTTGTGCAACAACAAGGACTATTGTCTACTCCATTTCAACGTGTATATTTTGCAGATGTAGCAGACTCTTTTATTGAAAATTTTCAATTAGCAGATGCTGTAGAGCAGCTCCCTGATAGTAGATTTAAAATTGCTTTTGGCGGAAGATTACATTGGTATTTAAGTGACAGGTTTGTTCTTCGTACTTTTTATCGCTATTATTCCGATAATTGGGGGCTCAATTCTCATACCGCTAACATAGAACTACCTATTAAGCTTACAGATAAATTCACCGTTTATCCCTCTTTTCGTTATTACCAACAAACCGCATCAAATTATTTTAGACCCTATGAAACCGCACTTTCTACAGAAGAATTCTACACCTCTGACTTTGATTTATCAAAATACGTAGCCAATCAATTTGGTTTAGGCGTTTCCTATACTGATATTTTCACAAAAGCTCGTGTCTGGAAATTTGGCTTAAAGCGGATAGATCTCAAATTTTACAAATACGACAGAGATACTGCATTTACTTCAAGCATAATTACTGCAGGGTTTAAATTTGAAGTAAACTGATTTTAAATGCGGCTTTAAAGAACTTCTTTAGTTTTCAAGTAAATTCTTTCCCATAGTCTTTAGATTTATCTTCATATGAAAGCAGTAAGAAGTTAAGTTTAATGCAAGATTTGGAATAATAATTTTTTAACTTCTATATTTAACCAGATCAACTATTATCAATATGAAACAACAAATTATAACGGCGCTTGAAGCACCAACTAAAGACTGGCAATTAATTCTTAACACCGTTGTTTCTTCCTTTAACTGTTCCACTGGAACGCTCCATTTTCTTGAAGAAAAGACAAACCTTTTAAAGGTGCAGGCATATGTTGGTATTCCAGATTTCCTAGTACCTAAACTATCTGTAATACCTGTAGGAAAAGGAATGGCTGGTATTGCCGCAGAAAGACGAGAACCTGTAGAAATGTGTAACCTACAGACCGATAGTTCTGGAGTTGCCAAGCCAGCGGCTAAAGAAACCAAAGTAGAAGGGTCAATTGCTGTACCATTACTTTTAAATGACACCTTATACGGCGTAATTGGAATAGGCAAACAAGTACCTTATGATTTTTCCGAAAACGAAATCAAAGAACTATTGCAAATTACGGAGGCCATCAGCCAGGTAATTAAAAACCCATAATCCTATTCCTGCCACTCTGCAATAAACAGATTCGTATCCCGAGTACCTCCGTTATTCCTATTACTTGAAAAGGCTAAATACTTACCATCATTTGAGAAAACAGGAAAAGCATCAAAAGTTTCACCATGAGTTACGCGCTCCAAATTCTTTCCGTCAATATCAATAAAGTAGAGGTTAAAAGGAAAGCCCTTTTCAGCCTCAAAATTACTAGAAAACAAGACTTTATTTCCAGACGGGTGAAAAAACGGACTCCAATTCGCGTTCCCTAAAAACGTTAATTGCTTAAGGTTAGAACCATCGGCATCACAAATAAATAATTCCATGTCGGTGGGTTCTACCAATCCTTGCGCTAATAAATCTTTATATTTTTTAATAGCTTCTGGCGTTTTTGGTCTAGAAGCCCTAAAAATAAGTTTACTCCCATCCGGTGAGAAAAATGCACCACCATCGTAGCCTAGTTCATCTGTAATCTGTTTTACATCAGACCCGTCCAAATTCATAGTATATAATTCCAAATCACCACTTCTATCAGAGGTAAAGACAATCTTGTCCCCTTTAGGAGAAACGGTAGCCTCCGCATCATACCCTGGTTCATTGGTTAATTGTGCTGTTATGTTTCCTTCTAAATCTGCCACAAAAATATCAAAGGAGTTATAAACTGGCCAAACGTAATTACCGTTCTTCCGCAAGGGAACGTCTGGACATGCTGTATCTACTAAATGCGTAGAGCCATACACATAATGTTTATTGTCTGGGAGAAAATAAGCACATGTGGTACGCCCCATGCCCGTACTTATCATCGGGGGCTTTTTATCTTTGAAGTTTTCCTCAATATTCATAAGAAACATCTGATCGCACTCCATTCCCCATGCTTCATTGTTGGATTGAAAAATCATTTGCTTGTCATCCCAGCTCCAATAGGCCTCCGCATTATCTCCCCCAAATGTTATCTGGCGGATACTTTTAAAATATTTCTCTTCTGGATAAATAAGTGTATCACTTCCTGCCATTAAAGATGTAGCTTCTTTAGGCGTTTCCACCACAGGCTTGGTTTCAGTTTTACAACTCGTAATTACAAATAGAAGTGACAAAACAAAAAGAATTCTCATTTGATGTGTATTTTTGAGTAAAAATAAAGGCTATGGTTCGGAAAATTTCATTTTTACTCGTAATTTTTCTCGTTTTGGCTTCTTGTAAAAAAGAAGTGCCAAAAAAAATAACGCTTCAAGAAGATATTTCTTTCTTAGCTAGCGACAGTTTACAAGGCCGTGAAACCGGAACACCAGAAGAGCTTTTAGCTGCTAATTATATTCAGAAAAGGATGGAGGGCCTTGGCCTACAGCCCAAAGGGAACGCAGGCACCTATTTTCAGACTTTTACATTTAAACCTAAAACAGACCCGCATACTGAGGCGCAATTTGTATCAGGAGACGGAACCATTACTGGAACCAATGTCATTGGATATATTGACAACAATGCAACGAAAACAGTTATTATAGGAGCGCATTATGATCATCTTGGTATGGGAGGTGAAGGTTCTTTATATGCAGAAGGAGAAGCAATACATAATGGTGCAGATGATAATGCTAGTGGTGTTGGGGTCATGTTGCAGTTAGCGGAAAAATTAAAAGATTCCATTACAGGAAGTAATTACCTATTCATTGGCTTTTCTGGAGAGGAAATGGGTTTATTAGGTAGCAATTACTTCTGTAAAAACCCTACAATTGATTTTAAAGAGGCCAACTACATGATTAATATGGATATGGTGGGCCGTCTACGTACAGATAAAACACTTTCCGTTACTGGAACAGGAACAACACCTATTTGGAACCAAGTATTAAATAGTGCTAATCCTGGTTTTAAATTAGTACTAGGAGCATCTGGCATGGGTCCTAGTGATCATACATCTTTCTATTTACAGGATATACCTGCATTACATTTTTTCACTGGACAGCATGAAGATTACCATAAGCCTTCTGATGATTCTGAAAAACTAAATTATGAAGGAATGCAAATGATTGGAGATTATATTATGGCGGTTATTTCCGAGTTGGATAATGACCCTAAACTTTCCTTTAGAACTACAAAAAATGAAAGCGAAGAAGTACCTCGCTTTAAAGTTGGTCTCGGTGTTATGCCAGATTATCTTTTTGATGGTAAAGGTATGCGTATTGATGGTGTTTCTGAGGATAGACCTGCGTTTGTAGCTGGTCTCCAAAAAGGAGATATCGTTGTGCAGTTAGGTGATAGTACGGTAATAGATATGATGAGTTATATGCGTGCTTTATCTGCGTTTGAAGAAGGTAATACAGCAAAAGTGGTTGTAGATAGAGATGGTAAAAAAGTCGAGGCCGAGGTACAATTTTAGAGATGTGTTATTCTGATGGATTAATTAAAATTAAGCTAAAGCCGGTGCTAAATTTTCGTGTCACATGGAGCGCAATCGAAATGCTTTATAGATTCCAATGACCCTAATTACCAACCCAAACATATATATTATTACATAAGCTACTCTGATGAGCATCTTTAGATTTTCCTTAAATTTGCCGTTCGAAAAGAAATAGAAAATAATATGCCTAAAATTGGCGATATACAATTACCTGAATTCCCTTTGTTACTTGCTCCAATGGAAGACGTAAGCGACCCTCCATTCCGAGCCTTGTGCAAAGAGCAGGGGGCTGATGTTGTCTACACAGAATTTATTTCTTCAGAAGGATTGATTCGTGACGCAGCAAAGAGCGTTATGAAACTGGATATTTATGAAAAGGAACGCCCCGTAGGGATTCAGATTTTTGGAGCCAATTTAGATTCCATGTTACAATCGGTAGAAATCGTTGAAAAATCTGGCCCAGACATTAGAGATATTAATTTTGGTTGTCCTGTAAAAAAGGTTGTTTCTAAAGGAGCTGGTTCTGGTATTTTAAAAGATATAGACTTAATGGTTTCTTTAACCAAAGCTATGGTAGAACATACTAAACTTCCCATTACCGTGAAAACGCGTTTGGGCTGGGATGATGATTCTATCAAAATAGTTGAGGTTGCAGAACGCTTACAGGATGTTGGTTGTAAAGCGATTGCTATTCATGGCCGTACCCGCGCACAGATGTACAAGGGAAACGCGGATTGGAATCCTATCGCAGATGTCAAAAATAATCAGAGAATGCATATTCCCGTTTTCGGCAATGGTGATGTGAACACCCCGGAAGCTGCTATGAAAATGCGTGACGAATATGGTTTAGATGGTGCGATGATTGGCCGTGCCAGTATTGGGTATCCATGGTTTTTTAGAGAGGTAAAGCACTATTTTGAAACCGGAACACATTTAGCGCCACCCACTATGAAAGAGCGCGTACAAGCCGCTAGAAGACATCTTCAAATGTCTATAGATTGGAAAGGAGAAACACTAGGTGTTTTTGAGACCAGAAGGCATTATACCAACTACTTTAAAGGCATACCCGATTTTAAACCCTATAGAATGAAAATGGTAACCAGTGATGCATCTGTTGATGTTTTTGCAGCATTTGATGAAGTGTTACAGAAATTTGGAGACTACCAATTTGAACTCCAAACCCCCTAACCCCCAAAGGGTGAACTCTTGTTGTTGTGGAGAACTAAAGAAATTAACTTTTTTAATCTATTGCCTTTGCCCAAATGGTCAAAAGTAGATGACCTAAACACCTTTTTAAAGTTAAGCAGTTTTAACCAGCTTTTTATTTATTCTACTACTTGCAATTTTTGAGGCAATTATACCCAATACTAAGATGGTACATAAAACAATGCCAACATTAATTGGCTGATATTCTACAGGGTATGCTAACGTAGGTGTAATCTTTAACCAACCAAAAGCTAGTTGCGACCATATTAATAAAGATCCTAAAAGAACACCAATAAAACCGCCTAAGCCTGTCACTAAAACTCCTTGTGCAAAATAAATACGGCGTAATCCCTTAATCGTTGTTCCTATATTATAAAGGGTCTTTAAATCTTGACGTTTGTCCAAAACCATCATGATAATTGCTCCTACTACATTGAATAAAGCTATAATTAATACCAATGTGAAAATAAGGTAGGTAGCTACATTTTCCGTGTTCAACATTTTATATAAGGTACCGTTAAGTTCCTGTCTATTTTTAAGTGAAACTGTATTTTGTAAAGCGCTCAAAATAGCCTTCCTAACAATCGGCTCGCTTTCCCCCTCTTTCAACTTAAAATTAATGCCTGAATATTGATTCTGTTCTTTTTCTAATAAGGCTTGGACCAATTGAAGGTCTGCAAACACATATTTAGTATCCAAATCTGCCTCCACAGCGTATACGCCACCAACAACCATAGGAATTTGGTTGTATAAAGAAGTGATGCTTTGCTGAGAAATAGAACCTTCTCCTGGTTTGAAAGCATAAATCTGCATTGGACTTCTATATTGGTTTACCGTAATTCCCAAAATACTAATAATGCCAATTCCGGAAACCACTTGTTGTTCATTTATAGTCCAGTCTCCAAAATAAACGGTGCTATCTACACCTGTCACCTTAATATAATTAGAATCTATACCTTTTAGATAGGCGATGTGTGTTTTTCCTTTGTGTTCTAAATATACTTTCTCCTCTATTTCTTTGGAATAATGGGCTAAGCCCTCAATTTCAGTAAGCTTCTGCTCTTGTTCTGGGCTCAACGTAAAAAACTTACCTGTAGCCGGTAGAGCTTTTAGCTCTGGGTCAAAGGAATTAGTAAAAGAAAGGCTAAACGTCTTAAGGCCTGCAAAGCCAGACAAGACAATGAATAATGCTGCAGAGCCAATAACAATAACTAAAAAAGTAATGAAATTTATAATATTCACAGCATTCTGGCTGCTCTTAGAACGTATATACCTTTTGGCTATGTAGAGCGGAAAGTTCAATCCTTAGGATTTTTTTCTTTTAGCTAGCAAGTCTCGGTTCTCTATTGGGTTTTCTTCCCCTTTAAGAGATTTTTCTATTTTTTCAATATAATCTAAGGAATCATCTAAGTAGAACAATAGCTCTGGAACTCGGCGTAGTTGGTTTCTTGTACGCTGACTCAACTCATGCTTAATTAAGGGTTGATTGGATTTTATACCCTCCATCAACTCCGTAGCCTTATCATTTGGAAAAATACTAAGGTAAATTTTTGCTATAGAAAGATCAGAAGTAACAGCAACCTTGGATACTGAAATCAGGGTGCCCGTAAGTCCGCCATCAATAGCTGCTTTTTGTAAAATATCTACAATGTCCTTTTGGATGACTCCCCCTATTTTTCGTTGTCGTTGCGTTTCCATGCTACAAAAATACGTAGAATAGTACGTATTTTCGTAAAATCTAATGAAAGCATCTTAAAAATAGAACTTATATTGAAAAGATGCTGAAATAAATTCAGCACACGTGAAGAAAGTAGAACACATAGGAATTGCAGTTAAAAACTTGGAAGCTTCCAACCTAGTTTATTCAACATTATTGGGTGTAGCTCCTTACAAAGAAGAAGAGGTGCTATCCGAAGGAGTTAAGACTTCTTTTTTTAAAACAGGACCTAACAAAATAGAGCTTTTGGAAAGCACCACAGAAGACGGTCCTATCGCAAAATTCTTAGATAAAAAAGGAGAAGGAATACATCATATTGCATTTGCAGTAGACGATATAGTAGCTGAACTTTCTAGACTTAAAAAAGAAGGATTTGTTATTTTAAACGAGGTTCCAAAAAAAGGGGCAGACAATAAGTTAGTAGCCTTCGTGCACCCCAAAAGCACAAATGGAGTTTTGGTGGAGCTTTGTCAAGAAGTAGCTCCTGAAGAAAAACGATAGCGAAAGGAAAATTATATTTGATGAATTTATAATCCAAGTGCTGTTTTGCTTGTGCCGATTAAAAATAAATGGTAATATTGCAACCGCATTTTGCGGGTCCTATAGCTCAGCTGGTTAGAGCACCTGACTCATAATCAGGGGGTCCATGGTTCGAGCCCATGTGGGACCAC
>CALHVP010000236.1 GCA_938038975.1 uncultured Maribacter sp.
CGATTCATAAGACAACTAATGGCTATTTTGACCCTACCGTAGGAACACTAGTAAACGCATGGGGCTTTGGACCAGGAGAGGAAGTTGCTATGGATAGTATTAAGGTGGATAGTCTGCTACGTTACGTTGGGTTTGATAAAGTACGTATGAATTCCAATGGGATAGTATTAAAAGAAAACCCTGCCATTTATTTCGATTTTAATGCAATAGCTAAGGGGTATGCCATTGATAGGGTTGCAGTATTGATGGATAATTTAGGAATTGAAAACTATTTAATAGAAATAGGAGGGGAGGTTGTAAGTAAGGGTATAAATACTATTAAAAATAAGTCTTGGACAGTTGGAATTGACAATCCTGAAAATCAAAATAAGCGGGAAGCTAAAATTGCTATAAAATTAGAAAATAGAGCTTTGGCATCTTCTGGTAATTATAGAAAATTTAGAGTAGATGAAAATACTGGAGAAAAGTATGTGCATACGGTTGATCCAATAACTGGTTTTACAAAAAATTCGAAGACTTTAGGAGTTACAGTTTTGGCCGATAATTGTGCAATTGCAGATGGTTATGCAACCGCATTTATGGCTATGGATTTGGATTTAGCTCAGGAGATTGTTAAATCTGACAAATCATTGGATGCCTATATAATTTATGTAGGCAAAGATGGGACTGTATTAGAATTTATGACACAAGGGTTTAAAAGAACAATTTTAGAGTAATCCCTTCTTTACAAAAGGGATGATTTCGCCTTTTGCAAGTCTATATCTATTAATTTCTTCCGCTGTTAAGGTACTGGTATAATCTACTTCTTCTACTTCAAAGCCAATAGACCTTAATTTTTGAAAGTAATCTTGTCCATATATACGGACGTGGTCGTATTGACCAAATATTTCTGCGCGTTCTTTTTTGTCTGTAATCGTATCATCTTGGAAGGTTACAGGTCTTTCAAGCTCTTGAGGAACTTGAAAAACGCCCCATCCACCAGGTTTTAAGACACGATATAATTCCTGCATTGCCTTAGTGTCGTCTGGGATATGTTCCAATACATGATTACAAAGAATAACGTCGTAGGAGTCTTCTTTAAATGGAAGATTACATATGTCTGCTTTTACGTCTGCTAAAGGAGAATTTAGGTCTGTAGTTGTATAAGTTAGGTTACTTAACCTTTTAAAGGTATTGAAAAACGCTTGCTCTGGTGCAAAATGCAATACTTTTAGAGGTGCAGTGAAAAAATTGGTTTTATCTTTTAAGAATAACCAAAGAAGCCGATGTCTTTCTAAAGAGAGTGTTGAAGGAGAAAGGACATTTTCTCTTGGCTTTTCATAGCCATATGGAAGAAAACTTCGAAACGTTTTGCCGTCTATAGGGTCTTTATATGTAGTGCCTTTATACCATAATGCAAATAAGGGCCTAACTAGATAACTAAATTTTATGAGAATTGGCCTAGGTATACTATTCAGAAAAAACTTAAAAACTTTCTTCATATGTGGTATATCCCTATGACTATAATTTTATTTGTCTAAACTCCTCTTCTTCGTTACTTTCTATACCTAAAGCATCGTAGATATATTTGAAAGTAGATAGTAATTCTGGTTTTCCATTAACTATGGCCACGTTGTGCTCAAAGTGTGCACTTGGTTTGCCGTCTGCCGTAAGAATAGTCCAGCCATCTTTTAATTGCTTTATATTTTTGGTTCCTAAGTTTGTCATTGGCTCAATAGCCACGGTCATACCTTCTACAAATTTCTTGCCTCTGCCTCGTTTGCCATAGTTTGGCATT
This sequence comes from uncultured Maribacter sp., assembly GCA_938038975.1. Taxonomy (GTDB): domain Bacteria; phylum Bacteroidota; class Bacteroidia; order Flavobacteriales; family Flavobacteriaceae; genus Maribacter. The sequence goes on from CALHVP010000236.1 coordinate 1,778, forward strand.
TCTGGGTCTTCATGCATTGTTCTGCCTAATCCGTGACCTACTAACTCTCTAACAACGCCATAGCCATGATCCTCAGTAAATTTTTGAATAGCATATCCTACGTCACCAACCCTGTTACCTGTCTTAAATTCACGAATACCTATGTATAGTGATTGTTTTGTAACGTTTAGTAGTTTTTTAGTTTCTTCTGCTATTTCACCCACCTCAAAGGTATACGCATGGTCGCCATAAAACTCATTTTTAAGAACGCCACAATCTATGGATATAATATCCCCCTCTTGCAAAGGAGTTTTATTAGGAATTCCATGTACTACTTGAGCATTTGGGCTCATACACAAAGAATTTGGAAAATCATATAAACCTAGAAAACCTGGAACACCGCCATGATCTCTAATAAAAGTTTCTGCTAAAGTATCTAAATGAAGTGTACTTACGCCAGGCTTTACTTCTGACGCCAACATACCTAAGGTTTTGGATACTATTAAAGCGCTTTCACGCATTAGCTCTATTTCTTCAGAAGATTTTATTTTTATCATAATTTACAAAGGTAAAGCAATACTTTTTTATATAAACGTTGTCTAAAGAACTTACTTAAACCAAAGGCTTACAAGTCATTGTGCTAGGTTGTGGTACGCCTATCATTTTTAAAATGGTTGGCGCAATATCACCAAGTACGCCATCTTTAATTTCCTTGATTTGATTATCAATTAGAATTACAGGTACAGGGTTGGTGGTATGAGCTGTATTTGGCGAACCATCTGGATTAATCATCGTTTCACAATTTCCATGATCAGCTATTAATATGGTTGAATAGCCATTCTCTAAACCTGATTCTATAACTTTTTTAACACAAACATCTACTGCTTCGCAAGCTTTTATAGCGGCATCCATAATACCTGTATGTCCTACCATATCACCATTAGCAAAGTTAAGACATACGAAATCTGCTTCCTGTTTATCTAAATCTGTAATTAAGGCATCGGTTAATTCAAAAGCGCTCATTTCGGGCTTTAAATCGTAAGTAGCTACTTTAGGAGAGTTTCTTAAAATTCTACTTTCGCCTTCAAAAGGCGCTTCTTGTCCCCCTGAGAAAAAGAATGTAACATGTGGGTATTTTTCAGTTTCCGCTATTCTTATTTGTTTTTTTCCGGCTTTCGAGAGAATCTCCCCTAGCGTATCAGTTATGTTATCCTTATTAAAAACAACGTTTATGCCTTTAAAGCTATCGTCATAATTGGTCATGGTAACGTAATACAGACGAAGTTTTTTGGTTTGATATTCAGGGAAATCGTTTTGAGAAAGCATATTAGTTAGCTCTCTACCTCTGTCTGTTCTAAAGTTGAAAAATATAATAACATCGTCTTCTTCTATTAAACCTTCTTTGTTTGCGATAAGTGGTTTTATAAATTCGTCGGTAATTTCGTTTGTGTAATTTTCGGTTAGGCTTTTAATAAGGTCGTTTGACTCAGTGCCAATTCCATTAACTATGCCGTCATAGGCAATTTTTACCCGTTCCCAACGATTATCGCGGTCCATGGCATAGTACCTTCCAGTTAGGGTAGCAATTTCACCAACAGTAGTTGACATATGATTTTGTAAATCTTTCACATAGCCAATACCTGATTTTGGGTCTACGTCTCTACCATCAGTAAAAGCATGTACGTAAACATCTTTTAAGCCGTTGTCGTTTGCAGCCGTAAGCAAGCCTTTTAAATGATTTATATGTGAATGTACACCGCCATCACTAAGTAGTCCCAAGAAATGTACTTTCTTCTGGTTTTCTTTAGCGTAGTTAAAAGCATCAACTAATACCTTTTCATCTTTTAAGGTGTTATTTTGGACAGCAAGATTAATTCTAGTTAATTCTTGATATACAACTCTACCAGCACCTAAATTCATATGGCCCACTTCGCTATTTCCCATTTGGCCTTCCGGAAGACCAACATTTAGGCCATCTGTACGCAGTGCTGCGTTCGGATATTTTTTATAAAGAGAATCTATAAAAGGTGTGTTTGCATTATCTATTGCGGAGACTTTAGGGTCTGGAGAAGTTCCCCAGCCATCTAAAATCATTAAAATTACTTTTTTGTCCATTTTAATCACAGATTAGTTTTCAAAAATAATAGGATTTCCCTAGTATAACTAGTAATTGCAATACCTTTTTTGAATCAGTGTCAGGTCTTTTATGTTTAATAATTGTAAACTAGGACTAGATAGGCTTTTCGCTTAACAGCATAAAAAAACCCGCTACGTATTGTAACGGGTTTTAGGTTATCAAACCTCTTATAGTGTTCAGGTAAAAGAGTGCGAAATATTAAAATTTAAATCCATTAAAAACTCTAAACGCAAATGCATAAAATGCCATTAATAGCATCAAACCACAAAAAACAGAGTAAACCTTTAACAGGACTACTAAAATTCCTGGTTTGCAATTTTCAAATGCAGATGTATAAAGATGTTTAAAGTGTAATAGTGTTCCCATATAGATCTGTTTATGTGACGTGTTCTAGTGCATCACAGTTGGTTAAACCAAAAGCTATAAGGGTAAGTTCTAATAGGTACTAATAATCTGGGAAGTACAAATATACTAAAAAGCAATATGTTTAAGGTAATGCGATACGTTTAAAGGCACATAATATCGATAAACGTTTAGCGCTGACCTTGATATTTTTGAATAGCTTCTTTTATTTTTTGAATCCTATTTTCTGGGTCTGGATGCGTACTTTTAAA
>CALHVP010000237.1 GCA_938038975.1 uncultured Maribacter sp.
AAGCGTGACATTATAGAGAGTATGGAAAATATTTCCCTAACGACTTGTATGCGGTATTTTGGACTATTAAGAGCACAGGTAACCTTACAAATCGCAAAAAACAACTTATCCAATCAAGATACCTTATTGCAAATAACAAAAGGTAGATTTAAAATTGGAAAGATTGCAGAAAACGAATTATTACAAATTGAATTAAGTCAGTTAATCTCCAAAAATCAAGTAACTACCAATACCATCCTATTAAAACAAACCTCACAAGATTTAGCTAGATTTTTAGAATTAGATACCGAAACAATTGAACTAGAAGTACCAGAGAAACTGGAGGATTTTGCTGTAGATGTAACTAAGGCATTGTCTGAAGCAGAGAATAATAGAAAATCTGTTATTGAATTTAGACGTAGACGCTTAGAAGCTGAACAAAACCTTGCCGAAGTTAAAGGCAGTAATCGACTACGAATTAACTTAAGAGCAAATTTTGGTTTAAATAGGCGTGCAGACGAGTATAGCTCACTTTTTCAGGATTATGACCAACAACAAAATGTATCTCTAAATTTAGGAATTCCAATAATTGATTGGGGTGTTTCAAAATCTCGCCGTAAAATGGCAGAGGCAGATTTAAGTTTGGTTAATAACGATATCAAACAAGAGAAACAGGAGTTTGAACAAGAAATATACCTACATACTTTAAACTGGTCTAGTCAAAGAGATTTTTTAGCCACTTCAGAAAAAGCAAAAGAAATTGCTCTTAAACGCTATGAAATAACAAAGAAAAGATATGTACTAGGAAAAATCACCATCACTGATTTAAACATAGCACAACAGGAAAAAGACAAAGCAGTAGTTGATTATCTAAACTCACTTGAAAAGTTTTGGATCGACTATTACACATTAAGAAGGTTGACTCTTTATGATTTTGCAGTCAATGAAAAAATAACAATAGAAGATATTATTTTCGATTAAGTCATATACGACGAAAGCCATACACCCAATACTATTAGATAGTTTTGAACTAAGCTAAAACCACTACGTATTCGAGATGTGTGATTATATTGGTACTACATTTCGATTTATTTTTATATTCTTAAGATATAAGGCTATCGAATAATAAGTAGTGTTTATATAGATTTTACTGATAGTTTTTATAATTTAGTATAGTTAAATCACACATATGACCATCACCCAATTACAGTACGTTCTAGCGGTTGCAGAATACAAAAACTTCACCTTAGCAGCAGAAAAAAGTTTTGTTACGCAACCTACTTTAAGCATGCAAGTTCAAAAGCTGGAAGATGAGTTAGACATTCTCATATTTGATAGAAGTAAAAAACCAATTTCTATTACAGAAGTAGGTCAAAAAATTGTAAACCAAGCTAAGAATATAGTTAACGAAGCTGGGCGTATAAAAGATATTGTGGATCAAGACAAAGGTTTTATTGGTGGTGATTTCACCTTAGGTATTATCCCTACAGTTATGCCAACATTATTACCTATGTTCCTAAGAACATTTATTAATAAATACCCCAAAGTAAATCTGATTATAAAAGAGCAAAGCACAGAAAGTATTATCAAGAATATTAGAGATGGCCATTTAGATGCTGCAATTGCGGCAACGCCTCTAGAAATTGAATACCTAGTGGAAAGACCACTATACTACGAACCCTTTGTTGGCTATATTCCGCAAGATCATAGATTACGAGATATTAAAGAATTAACGGTTGCTGATTTAGAAGTGTCAGACATTCTCTTGTTACAAGACGGTCACTGTTTTAGAGATGGTGTCTTAAATCTATGCAAGGCACCCAAAAAATTAGGAGAGGAACATTTTAAACTACAAAGCGGAAGTTTTGAAACCTTAGTTAACTTATCTAATGAAGGATTAGGTATGACACTCCTACCCTATTTAAATAGTATGGAGCTAAACACTGCAAACAAAAAAAATATTACCTATTTTAAAGAGCCATCACCAGCACGTGAGGTGAGTATTCTATATCATAAAAACGAACTTAAAATACAAATAACAGAAGCTTTGAAAGATGTTATTACTTCTGTAGTAAAAGGGGCTATAACGTTTCAGGATGTGAAAATTATTAGTCCTTTGGGTAACTAAAAAAAGCCACTTGCGAGTGGCTTTTTTTTATCCGTTTAAATAGATTAGACTGTTTTTTAATTCTGGCGTGTCCGTTATGAACTGTTCTAACCAGTTTCTTAATTCCTCAACCTCTTCTGGTAGTAAAAGCTCCATCGCTTTTTTTAGTTCTTTACAAAATAATTTCACATCAAAACTAACTTTCTTAAGTACTGTCTTGCTGTACTCAAGCATTGAATTCGCCATTATCGTACGTTGTTTATTAATTAGTTGTTACGTAAATTTAAACATATATATAGCTATAATATTGCAAGAGAAAAGTTAAATAATCTAGGAATATGTTAAATTGAGAAACATTATCTTTTAAATTAATTTTAGAGTGAATAATAAAACACTAAAAATACTCGTAAGTTGTTGTTTTACAGCTTTTTTAGGAAGTTGTGCTTCTAATAAAAAGGCAGTAAATAAAAGTATTGAATCCAATCTAAATACGAGTATTTATAAGAATCAATTTACCGGATTACTTATCGTTAACGCAAGTACTAAGGATACGCTTTATGCAACCAACAGTTCTAAATATTTTACACCGGCTAGCAATACCAAAATATTTACACTGTACACTGCTTTAAAAACGCTACCCAAGAAAATTCCAGCATTGCGTTATGTAGAGAAAAACGATACTTTGTATTTTGAAGGAACCGGAGACCCTTCCTTTCTTCATCCTTATTTAAAGGATAGCACCGTATTTTATTTTCTAAAAAAGCACAAAAATTTAGCGTTTAATCTAAGTAATTTTCAAGATACCCGTTTTGGGCCAGGTTGGGCTTGGGAAGACTATGATTCTGGATTTTCTCCAGAGCGCTCCAGCTTTCCAATTTATGGGAATGTAGCTTCAATTTCTAAAACGTTCCCTAGCCAAATTATACCTCATTATTTTAAAGATAGTTTGTTATTCATCTCTAATAATAGAAATAGAGATCAAGAACATAACAGGTTTTATGTTGATGAATATAGAACAGACACGTTAACGGTTCCTTTTAAGACAGCAAATAAAACAGTACTGCATCTTTTAGAAAATGTATTGAACAAACCAATAACGCTCTCTAACAAAACACCAACAAGCGAAACATCTACTCTTTATGGCATAGAAGCTGACTCACTGTATATTCAACTTATGCAGGAGAGTGATAATTTTATTGCTGAACAACTATTACTGCTATCTGCTAGTGAAATCTCTGATACCTTAAATAGTAAAATAGCGATTTCCTATGCTCTGGATTCCCTATTACCCAACTTACCCCAACAACCTAGATGGGTAGATGGTTCTGGGCTTTCACGTTATAATTTATTCACCCCACAATCTATGGTCTACGTTTTAGACCGCTTATATAATGATGTACCTCAAGAACGCTTATTTAAGATCTTCCCTGCAGGTGGCGTATCTGGAACTATAAAAAACTGGTATACTGGAAACCCAGAACCTTACATCTACGCAAAATCGGGTAGTTTAGGAAATAATTACTGTTTAAGCGGTTATTTGTTAACCAAGTCTGGAAAAGTATTGATATTCAGCTTTATGAATAATCATTTTAGAACACCCACATCACAAGTAAAGAAACAGATGGAAGCTTTATTTGAAGAAATTAGAGATACGTATTGATCAAAAGAAAGGGGATATAACCTGTAAAGCAGTATCTACTGTTATTTCATACTCTGAAATTTTACTTGTTCTGAAAATTTATCCAATAGCACTCTTAGTTTCGGTTGAATGTGAATCTTACAAAACGGACGTTCCTTATCTGTAAGATAATAGTTTTGAAATCTCTTCTCAGAAGATTTAAAATTACAAAACTTAAGCACTTGAGTAATTAGTTTTTCTTCAAAATCAATCTGTAACTCTTTTAAAATAGAGACTAATAGTGGTTCTGAATCTTCTAAAAATGTATAAATCGCCGACCTATATTTATGGCGCATAGCATGTGTTGAGGTACTATTATGGGTATGTAGATGAATAGCTATTAAGTCTTTCAGCGCTATTTTACTAGGATTGTAATGAACTACTACTGCTTCACTAAAGGAACTGTTTTTACCATTAGAAGCTATAAAGCCCTGGGCTACTTTTTCAACACCTATTAAAGATTGAAAAACAGCTTCTGTACACCAGTGACACCCACCGCCAAATCCTACTCTTTGAAGTTGCTGCATGGTCGCTTAGTCGTTTGTAAATTATGAAACTAACCTATGTATTTGTGCATATTGTAGCAAAAGAATAGTTTTGGCGTCTTTAATTTCACCCGAAGCAATCATTTTAATCGCCGTTTCAAATGAATACTCCATAACTTCTATATTTTCTGTTTCATCCGCTGCACCGCCACCATCACTTACCCTCATTTTTTCCTCGTATGCGCCTATAAATAGGTATAAAATTTCTGTTACCGAACCTGGCGACATATACGTCTCAAATACTCTTCTTACTTTATCTATTTTATATCCCGTTTCCTCCTCTGTTTCTTTTCTAATACAATCCTCAGGATTATCCCCATCTAATAAACCAGCACACACCTCTATCATCATACCATCTTCATTTCCATTTACATAGGTTGGCATTCGAAACTGCTTGGTGAGTATAACAGTACCTTTTTTCTCATTATACAATAAAATTCCTGCTCCGTTTCCACGGTCATAGGCCTCGCGATATTGAGTCTCCCAAGTACCATCTATCTTTTGATAGTCGAAGGTGAACTTATTTAAGGTATACCAATTATCAGAAAGTAGTTCTTTCTTTATATTTTTAATATTAGAGTTTTTCAATGGATGTTGATTTATACTAATTAATTCAGAAATGAGCTTTATTCTTTTTAGTAGTGCTAGCTCAAAGTTAATTCTCAAATATAGTTTTAAATCTTTATAGTGCTATTAACCGTTATTTAATCGTTAAACATAGGGCTTTTAAACCATGGAAACTTTGTAACTTCTCCATGTATTTTAGAAGCATAGAAATCCTAACCAATATAAAAACACGCATACTCTTGTCTTTAACGCTAGCACGAAAACACTACTTTTAACAACACGACTATTAACTACATTAAATTAATACTATGTACGTAAAAAAGAATTTTGGCTTAAAATCTATTTTAATCTTTAGTGGTGGCCATATTATCTGGATTTCTCTATGGGCAATAGTAATTGCAGTAGTTTATCAATTTACGCCTTTAAAAGAATGGTTGGTTATTCCTTGGTTACCGCTATCCGTAATAGGTACCGCAGTAGCATTTTATGTTGGTTTTAAAAACAATAGTGCCTATGACCGTCTTTGGGAAGCAAGAAAAATATGGGGAGCTATCGTAAATGGAAGCAGAACATGGGGTGCAACCTCAAAAGCTTTTATCAGCAATCAATTTAGTGAAAAAAAATACGAAGATGAAGAACTTAACAAGCTTAGAAAAAAAATTATTTATAGGCACATTGGTTGGCTTTATGCTTTACGAAGTCAATTATTAATTCCAACCCAATGGGAGCATATAAATCAGGGAATGCACATAGGTAAGATTGCTAAAAAGAGAATGAAAAAATTTGGAGTTGGTCTTCACAGCGATGATATTACAGAAAAACAACTTCATCTATTTTTACCAGCCGATGAATATGAACGTTTGATTAATTATAAAAACACAGCTACTCAAATTATTGATCAACAAAGTCAGGACTTGAAAGAATTGAGGAGATTGGATCTCATAGATGATTTTCGCCATATGGAATTGCAGAAACTTCTTGCCAATTTCTATACGTTTCAAGGGCAATGTGAACGCATTAAAAAGTTTCCACTACCAAGGCAGTATGGTAGTATGAGCTTGGTATTTGTGGGGATTTTTATTTTTTTACTACCCCTAGGAATGGTGTCGGAATTTGCTAAATTAGGTGAGTTTGGGGTTTGGCTTTCTATCCCTTTTACAGTACTAGTAGGTTGGATATATGTAATGATGGAACTGGTAGGAGACTATTCTGAAAATCCTTTTGAAGGTCTTGGGAATGATATTCCTATGCTCTCCTTATGCAGAACTATTGAAATTGATTTAAGAGAGATGTTAGGAGAAACCAAACTGCCAGATGCTATTGAACCAATCAACGATATTTTAATGTAGTTAGTATTTAAATTAAACCGTAACTGCCTGGTTTAAATACCTTCTAAAGGGAAGCATTTCTTTATAAGCTTTAATTACATTTTTTTCAAAATCATCTTTAAAAACTTCTTCTGTGGAAAATTCAGTAGCCACGGCAAACGTTTTATTTCTAAGTAAATCTATGTGAGGATGTTCATTAGAAAAACCTTTTGGAGAATTGGTAAGTTTTACATCCTCCCAAAGTCCGCCAAACGTATTTTTAAAAGATTTTTTATTTAAAATTTTCTTTAGTTCTTCTCCGTCATAATCAATTGCATCTCGTATACTGCGCAATCGCTTGGAATCTGGACGCCAAAGTCCACCAGCATACATGCAGCGCTCCATACCAATCTCAATATAGAAATCTCCCGTATTGGGTCGCTTATCCAAGCCCGCACCAAAATGATCTTTGTATATAGGTTTGTTTGGGTGAAACATTAAATTGTTATTGATACGATTAATACCTTTTTTACCTGGCGTATCATAGTACTCGTCATCTAAAGCCGCTAGTTGAGAATTCATCCCGTCCAGCCATTCGATAAAGTCGTTACGAACCTCCGTATACCATTTACGGTTTTGGTCCATCCACTCCTTATTATTATTCTTTTGGAGTTCTTTTAGGAAGTTAATTTGATTCTGGAAATTCAATTCGAAAATTCTTTAGATGCAACTAAGGCTCCTTCTTCATCATAAAGAGTCAAAACTCCTAATACCTCTTCTACCGTAAAAAAAGTGTCATCTAAATCAGCGTTAGTGTAAAAAACTAGATACGTACCATCCTCTTTTTCCCAATTAAAGCTAGAAGATTCTAAAACAGTTACTACCTCTTCTTCCTCGCCATTTTTTCTCGTTTCCTTTATTGAATATGTTCCAGATTCTGAGTCCGAAAAATTCCATTCCGTTCTAATATTCACGGTATTTTCTCCAAAAGACAAACCAACTCCAAGTGCCCAGGTTCCTAATATATCATCTCTTTCAGATATTCCTTCTTTCTTAGTACAACTACTACAGAGGATTAGAAATGAAAAAGCGACTATCCATTTAATTTTATTCATAAATGTGAAGTTTTACTACTGTAAAGAAAATGAATTAAAATTAAAACCCCCTATCACCACCAACGATATCTCCAAGCGTTCCTAGAATACTTCCTTCACCTTTATCTTTCCCTCCACGAGGAATAGATGCTAAAACACGCCCTGCTAGACGACTAAAAGGAAGCGACTGTATATACACCGTTCCAGGGCCCCTTAAAGTAGCAAAGAATAAACCTTCACCACCAAATACGGTATTCTTAATGCCTCCTATAAATTCAATATCGTAATCTACAGTTTGGGAAAAACCAACAATACAACCCGTATCCACTTTTAATACCTCTCCAGAACGCAGTTCTTTTTTAGCTAAAGTGCCACCCGCATGAATAAAAGCCATACCATCGCCTTCTAGCTTTTGCATTATAAAGCCTTCACCTCCAAAAAGACCCCGTCCTAGTTTTTTTGAAAACTCTATACCTACAGACACACCTTTTGCAGCACATAAAAAAGCATCCTTTTGGCAAATAAACTTTCCATTTTGTTCAGATAAATCAACTGGTAAAATTTTTCCTGGATACGGTGAAGCAAAACTAACTTGTTTCTTTCCCTGGCCTATATTTAAAAAAGCCGTCATGAAAAGGCTTTCTCCTGTTAACATACGTTTTCCTGCAGAAAATATCTTCCCCAAAACACTATTGTCTTGATTAGAACCATCTCCAAAAATGGTATTCATTTTTATATCCGAATCCATCATCATAAAGCTTCCTGCCTCTGCCACTACAGCTTCCTGAGGATCTAGCTCTATTTCAACATATTGCATTTCTTCTCCGTGAATTTCGTAATCTATTTCGTGTGCATTCATGATTTATATTTTTTTGATTGATGTGTATTAGTTGTTCCTTCTACCCTAAATGTTACAACTATGACAGAATTTTTTCAACTATACTTTGCAGTTCGGCTGGTCTTTGTGTTCCAATCATATACTTTTTACCATTATTTAAAGTCAGAGATAGCCCTTTATTCCCTTTAACAAGAAATACTTTCTCATTTTTCGAACTTAGTCTAATGCCAAAACCCACAAAGCTATAAGTTACTATTTCTTCTTTTCTAATATCTGCTATTTTAAATATCCTATGCACAAAAAGCAAATAACTAATTTTAATAGTATCCTTTGTTATAATCGTTTCAAGTTTTATTCTTAAAAAGAAAATAATGGCAAACAACCAAATCAAGAAGCCTATCCAAAATCCATAGGGCATAATAATCGAGAAAGAAAAGTTGCCAGATTCACTATTAAAACCCTGAATGATAAAAAAGAAAACTTGCACTATAACAAGGATAGCAGGTATTCCTAATAACGACCACAACCACCACTGCGTAAATTTTTGGGTTTCCTGAAATAAACTATTTTCTTTCACAACAGCTGTTTTCAAAAGTAAAATATTAACTATTTACAAGCCGTCCAAAGAACAACAATTAGCCTTAAGCAAGATGCAAATCAAGAATTAATTAAATGCGGTACTAGTTAATAGACTTCAATGTTATATCAAAAATAAGAACTGCTCCTCCTGGTATTCCACTCCTTCCGCTATTGCCATAAGCCAAGCGTGAGGGAATCAATAAAACACCGCTGCCAGATTCTCCAAAATAGGTAATACCTTCTGTCCACCCTAAAATCACTTCATTTAGATTAAAGGAAATCCCATCAGAATTACTTTCATCAAAAACAGAACCGTTCGTAAAATACCCTTTATATGCAACAGTTACATTAGAACTGGTTGTAGGTCTATTTCCAGAACCCGGATTATTAATCACATAATATAAGCCAGTTGAACTTTTCTGGGCATTTAAACCTTGCGCACTTATATATGCTAGAATCTCTTGTTCATTTGACTCGGTAAAATCTGTTGGTGAGTCGTCGTTAGAACAACTAACTAGCAACAAAGCAAAAAGGGGAATCAATATTTTTCTCATAACCATCTCATTTCAAGTAATACACTTTTTAAAACTGAATTCTTATTTTGTCAATAACAACCATTCACTCTTGGAGAGCAAAAGCGTTATCATTAATTTTAAACACTATCTAGGCTAGGATTTTAACCGTACAGACCACTCAAAATTGAAAGTAGACACTACCAAGCCATCTTCATTTACACCAACAGATTTCATCCAAATAGTCTGCCCCTCCCCTGTTTCGATAGTTTTATCCAGCGCATCCTTTATAAGATGCCCATCTTCACACGTAAAGGAAATTCTACCTGTTGCCTTTTTAGAAAAGTTAGCATTGTTATTAGCAACTAGCATCGATATTTTACGACCACTATCCTCTATTTGATCAATCATTAATGCTCCAGTAGATAGCTCCGCAGCCATACCTTGTACCGCCCAAAACATTGATTTAAAAGGATTCTGATTCCTCCAAACATGCTTTACAGACACTACAGCTTTCTTTTTATCTATATATTTTAACCGAACTCCACACCACCATGCAGCGGGCAATTTAAAAAATGTAAAAGTGTTCAATTTCCCCGTAGTTACTGCCATTGAGCTATTATTTTGTTCAAAAGTATTCAAAATAATTCAATTTACAATTGTTAATTATATGTTAAATTATAGTACTTTGTTTTGCATAGTACCTTCTTTTAGCCATATATTTGCATAAGAAGTTATTAGGTAATGAATATAAATAGTTTAAACCTACTAACCTTTAGTAATCATCAACAATCAACGAATCATGACAGAAACACTAACCAAACACGAGCGAAATTTATCCGCAATAATCCATGCGAGTACCTTTTCCAAATTTGTTTTCCCTTTTGGAAATTTTATTATTCCACTAGTACTTTGGACTGCGAACAAGAAAGAGTACGACTTTGTTAACTATAATGGTAAACAAGCAATTAACTTTCAAATTAGCTTATTACTTTATTCTATTATCATAGGTATTATTAGTATTCCATTTTTTATTAGTTTTTTTCCAAACGTTTTTGATATTGATTTTTTAGGAATACATAGTTTAAACAATTTTAATAATCTGAATATTAATTTGGATAGTGATGATTTTAAATTTGGCACTTGGTTAGTACCTCTTGGCATCTCAGGGCTGCTACAAGGCGCACTATTTATTGTAAATATTGTCTACACCATTTTAGCTACCATAAAAACCAATGAAGGTGAAGTTTTTCAATATCCATTAACCATCAAATTCATAAAATAATGATAACCATAATAAAAATCATATTATACTTTATCATCGCTTTCTTTACTAGCTTGTCTTTTGGACAGTTAGCATCTAATTCAGAACTGCACCTATTGTTAGCTAAAAAGGATAGCGTACTATTTAATGCTGCTTTTAACACATGTAATACAGACGTTCTAGAAGAAATATTTACAGAAGATTTTGAATTTTTTCATGACAAAGGTGGATTTACAGAAGGTAGAGATGCTTTTTTAAATCCAATGAAAGAAAACTGTTCACAACGTGTTGCAACCGAATTACAACCAGCTAAACGCATATTAATAGCGAATAGCTTAGAGGTATTCCCGCTTTATAAGAACGGTGAGCTGTATGGCGCTGTTCAACATGGGATTCATAGATTTGAATTCTTAAATAAAGACAAGAAATACCAACGAGGAGATATTGCCAAATTTACCCATGTATGGATCAAAGAAAATACAATATGGAAAGTGAAACGAGAATTGAGTTATGACCATCAATTAAAACCGTAGTTAAAGAGGGTACTCATCACACCCTTAGGAGTTTATTCATCAATCAATATATCTTGAACCTGTTTTACTAGATAGGCAGGTTCTGCAAAAAAAGGTGCAGAATTTATTTCGGCAACTAGTACAGCAAAAAAAGATGCTGAAACAAGTTCAGCACAAGAAAAACGAACAGTAATCATGCAGACCATTACAAAAGAAGTACACAAACCCACTTATGAAAAGGGTCTGCATACAAAGCAAAAAGAAATTATGAATGTAGAAAATACAAAAGCCCAAATGCGAAAAGGAGTCTTGGAGTACTGCATTTTGTCTATCCTTAACGGACATGACAAATATGCCTCCGAAATTCTAAAGACGCTTAAAGATGCAAAAATGCTGGTGGTAGAGGGAACTATTTATCCACTGTTAACCAGATTAAAAAATGCAGGACTCTTAAATTACCGTTGGGAGGAGTCTACCTCAGGACCACCACGAAAGTATTATACGCTTACAGAAACTGGAAAACTATTTCTAAAAGAGCTGGATACGACGTGGGACGAATTACGCAAGGCAACTAATTTGGTAACAAAAAACAAATAACGATCAATCAACAGCTCTAGGTTCTCTACCCTATCAAGGTTTTAGACCAGAACAATAAAACATCAAAAAATGAACAAGACAGTTAATATTAATCTAGCAAATACGCTCTTTCACATAGATGAGAACGCGTATAATAAAATGCGAAGGTACCTAGAATCAGTAAAACGGTCCTTTGCCAATACTCCAGGCAGCGATGAAATACTTGCAGATATCGAAGCAAGAATTGCAGAACTTTTCAATGAAAAATTGGATAATGAAAGGCAAGTTGTTACAGAAAAAGAAGTAGATGCAGTCATTACTATAATGGGGCAACCTGAAGATTATATGGTAGATGAGGATATTTTTGAAGATGAACCCAAATCATCTAGAGCCACTTCACCAAACAGAAAATCTAAAAAATTATATCGCGACACTGAGCATAAATATGTTGCTGGAGTATCTTCAGGTCTTTCTCACTATATAGGATTAGATCCTATTTGGGTTCGTATCCTATGGATTATATTAACAATTGGTTCTACCGGTGGATTTATTTTAATTTATGGTCTACTTTGGTTATTGATTCCGGAGGCAAAAACCACTGCCGAGAAGTTAGATATGCGTGGCGAAGATGTGAACATTAGCAATATAGAACGTAAAGTAAAAGAGGGTTTTGATGACGTTGCGGATCGCGTAAAAAGTGTCGACTATGAAAAAATGGGCGATACCGTTAAAAAAGGAGGGAAAACGTTTTTTGATACGCTTGGAGATATCATTCTATTCTGTTTCAAAATTTTTGGAAAATTCATTGGTATTCTTCTTATACTTATTGGAGGGTCCACATTAATTGGCTTGTTCATTGGATTATTATCTGTAGGTATTTTAGATATGTTCCATGTTCCAGGAATAGACTTTTATCACTTAGTAAATTCTAGTAATTTACCTATTTGGGTAGTATCTGCGTTAGCCTTTTTTGCAATAGGAATACCCTTTTTCTTTCTATTGTATTTAGGATTAAAAATATTAGTAGGCAACTTAAAATCTATTGGGAACATTGCAAAATTTAGCTTATTAGGACTATGGTTGTTATCTGTTATTTTACTTATCATCTTTGGTGTTCGTGAAGCTGCTTCACATGCGTATTCCGGAAGCACTACAAGTGAAAGCGAATTATATTTGGAAAATGCAAAAGACACTGTATTTCTAAATTTAGTCACCTCAGATTATGACCGTAATGAAGTAATGCATATGGGAAATATGATTATTACACATGATGACAATGGAGACAAGATTTTACTATCTGAAGACGTTCGTTTTCAAATAAAGAAATCTAAAGACTCCCTTTTTAGAATGGAAATTAGAAAAGAAGCTAATGGTGGCTCATTTAAAAAAGCAAAGGGAATTGCTGACGGCATAAGTTATGATTACACCATAGAGGGTAATACGGTGTACTTGAATAATTATTTAACAACGCCTGGTTATAGCAAGTTCAATGATCAAGAGATACGCGTACATCTTTATGTTCCTGTAGGAACTATTTTAAAATATGATAGAGGTAATGGTAGAAGTTGGATCATGCGTGCAGAAACAGATCGTTCTAATGATGATTTACAGGATTACACATGGAAAATGGGTTCAAATGGTGTGTTGGTTTGCTTAGATTGTCCTGCGGAGGTAGAAATGGAAGACAAAGATGAACGTGAAAATAGAATCAACATCAATGAAAACGGCATAGACATTAACATCAACGAAAATGGAGAAAAGGGCAAAATCATTATTAATGAAAATGGGATAGATATTGATGTTAAAGACCATGGGGAGTCCTTTAAAATGAAGTTGGACGAGAACGGTGTTAAGATAAAGACCGATGAAAATGGTAAAAGGGACAATTCAAGACCTTAATTTGACAGTTGGGTGAGTTTAAATATCAAAAACGTTCGAATTTTTTAAAATTTACAGTGTTGAAAAATAACAACAAGCTAAGTTTTAAGAAATAAAAATCATTAATCAGATCCTGAAACGAGTTCAGGGTAAAAAAACAACAATCATGACAACAGTAGTAAGAATCACCATCGCATTAGCCCTAGCATTAGTATTATCCTCCTGTGGATTTAACCTCAATTTAGATAATTTTGGTTCTGGAAAGAAAGGAAGCGGGGTTGTAGTAGAAGAGACTAGAGAAATTACCAATGAATTTACCACAGTGCACGCAAGTGAAGGAATAGACGTGTATGTTACACAGGGTAATGAGTTTAAAATTTCTGTAGAAGCTGATGACAATATAATTGACCTAATTGCAACCGAAGTAAAGAACGGAAAGCTTAAAATCCACGCTATTGAAAACATTGGAAACGCTACAAAAAAGGTTTTTGTATCTCTACCAGAAGTAACCGGTTTACTTAGTTCAAGTGGAGCACATTTAACTGCTCAGAACACAATAACAGCTACGAACTTACTATTAGATGCTAGTAGTGGTGCACATATTAATGCAGAAACTAGCACAGATAAATTGGAGATTGATGCTAGTAGTGGTGCCAATATAGATGTTTCTGGAACTGCTTCTAATGTATATGTTGATGGTAGTAGTGGAGCAAATGTGAGAGGTAAGAACCTAATGACACAAGAATGTCGTGCAGAAGCCAGTAGTGGTGCAAATATTAATATAAATGTATCTGAATCCCTTACAGCAGATGCAAGTAGTGGAGGTAATATATCATATACCGGTAATGCAACAGTAAGTAAAACAAAATCTGTTTCAGGAAACGTAAATAAGTACTAGTCTGGTTTATTCATCAATCAAAACAAAATGACCCACCGAAAATTCGGTGGGTCATTTTATTTTGCTATAAGTTCATTATCGTTATATTTAAAATGAAATAACATCAGTATTTAAATCATAGCCTCAACGCCTAATCTTCGTATACATTCTATTTATGAAAATAAGCCTCAAAAAATACGTTCTTCCCTTAAAACACACGTTTAGCATTAGTAGAAAATCGGTCGATTTTCAGGATACGCTAATTGTTGGGATTACCTTAAATGAACAAACGGGTTATGGAGAGGCGACATCAAATCCGTACTACCATATAACCGTAGAAGGTATGATGCAGGAAATTGAGGCTATAAGAACTAAAATTGAGATGTATAACTTCACAACTCCAGCCGTATTTCATAAATTTTTACTTTCTAACGGACTTAGCAATTTTGCTATTTGTGCTTTGGATGTAGCTGCTCATGATCTTTACGGTAAACTAAACAACAAAACGCTTTATGACCTTTGGGGTACTAATTTACAGCACTACCCTACGACCAATTATACCATTGGTATTGCGCCAATTGATAAAATGGTAGAAAAAATAAAAGAAACACCTTGGCCTATTTACAAGATTAAATTGGGCACAGATGATGATGTTGGCATTATAAAAGAGCTTAGAAAACATACAGAGGCACTATTTAGGATTGATGCCAATTGCGCGTGGACGGCTGCAGAAACTATTAGAAATGCACCCTTATTAAAGGACCTTGGGGTAGAATTTCTAGAGCAACCTTTAAAAGCGAATGATTGGGAAGGTATGGAGATGGTTATGCACCACAGTGTACTCCCCATAATAGCAGATGAAAGTTGTATTGTAGAAACCGATGTAGAAAAATGTGCACTGCATTATAATGGCATAAATATAAAACTTACCAAATGTGGTGGACTCACCCCAGCGCTTAGAATGATTAAAAAAGGAAAAGAACTTGGCCTTAAGGTCATGGTAGGCTGTATGACGGAATCTACGGTGGGCATTTCTGCAATAGCGCAACTATTACCTCAGCTAGATTACGTAGATATGGATGGTGCCATGCTCCTTAAAGAAGATATAGCTAATGGTGTTCAAATACGAGCGGATGGCACAGTTGTATTCCCAGAAGGCATTGGCTGCGGGGTAGCCTTGTTTAACTAATTACAGGATGCCATTTAGGGTATTAAATTTTCCATTAACGTATCTAGTTCACACAATGATTCTGAACCTCCTCCATACAATATCTTACCATTTTTATCCAGTAGAATAAATATTGGAAATGAAGTAATATTCCGTTCTGATATAATACTGTTTTTTTTGTTTTTCTGACTTACAAATGATTGATACCAATTCATACCCTTATCTATAGTATATTGTTTTACGTTCGAAAGGTTTTTATCGTAAGCCACCCCAACAAATTCAAAATTAGATTCGTATTTATCATGCATTTTAATAATTTCCGGAGTAAGCTTTGCGCTAGGGCTAAACCAAATTCCTCAGAAATCTAAAAACATATATTTTTACCTTTTAATAGTTTATGAAAGTTAGCTTCTACCCCATCTAATCCCGTTAATGAGAAATTGGATACAGCCTTATTTAAATCAATGGCTTTAGTTTTTTGTGGTTTATTTTTTGAAACTTATATAACCAGCCTAGTAAATATCATTAACTCTAAAAGGGTGTAGAATCTGTAAAATTATAAATGAACTTTACACTAAAGTAATTCATAAAACACAATTTATTTGGTCTCTAAAAGACCTGAAATCAATATTTTATTTATCCTTTAAATAGAAATAGCTAATAAATATCTTAATTTTTTAAATATTATATAAAATTAATCTTAAAATTTTAAGAATATATCACTATAATTTTGTAATTTTTATGGTATTACTAACCAATAACATACAGCAAGTCATGAAAAAATTACTAGGATTAGTCTTTTTAATGTTGATTTTGGTTTCGGCGACAGAGTTTTCTATTTCCAAAACAAGCAGCATGCATTCGATAGAAGGGACATGGGAACTTCAGAGCTTTTATAACTATGACGGCGCAGCTATTACAGATACAATGCTCCCACAAAAAAACTACCGACAAGTAAAGATATACAATGGAGGAAAAATTATGTGGTCAAGATTTTCTCCAAAAGATTCTATTGGACGCTTTGGGTATGGCTCTTATAAACTAGAAGGTAACCAATTAATTGAGACTATAGAATATGGGGATTACCAGATGATGAGAGCCTTGGATACCATGCGGGTATTTTCATTTGAACTTATGTTGTCAGACGATACGTATAGCCAAATTAGCTCGGACGAAGAAGGTAATCGCACTTTTTCAGAGAATTATGTTCGTGTTAAATAGATTAATACAGTATCAATTAGAAAACCTAAGACAGACAAGTTGTATGATATAGAATTAGATTGATTTTGGATGAAACTTTACAGAATTATTAATTAGCTATTTACCATAAAAAATGCGGCCACTTGGCCGCATTTTTTTAACTCGCTATATTATGATTAGCTATTACAAATTGTAATTATCAGCAATGGCTTCTTCTACAGAACCTATATCAGCCAAATAACGTTCAGCATCAAGAGCTGCCATACAGCCCGTTCCTGCAGCTGTGACTGCTTGTCTGTATTCCTTATCCTGAGCATCACCTGAAGCAAAAACTCCTGGTAAATTCGTTTTGGTAGATTTTCCATGCGTTATTAGATATCCTGTTTCGTCCATATCTAATTGTCCTTTAAAAATATCAGTATTAGGTTTATGTCCTATTGCAATAAATAATCCTGTGATAGCAATATCCTCTTTGTTTCCTGTTTCATTGTTTAGCATTCGTAAACCTTCAACTACCTGGTCACCAAGAACCTCATCTACCTCTGTATTATACCTAACTTCAATATTTGCAAGACTGTTTACTCGGTGTTGCATTGCTTTAGAAGCTCTCATTTTATCTTTTCTAACTAGCATCGTAACCTTATTACAAATCTTTGCTAGGTAAGAAGCTTCTTCTGCAGCAGTATCACCCGCTCCTACGATTGCTACATCTTGATTTTTATAGAAAAAACCATCACAAACAGCACAGGCAGAAACACCACCACCTCTTAATTTTTGCTCACTAGGAATACCTAAATACTTTGCAGTTGCACCAGTTGAGATGATTACTGTCTCTGCTTCTATTACTTTACCGCTATCCACAGTAACTTTATGAATTCCACCTACTTTAGTACTTAATTCACAGGATGTTACCATTCCAATTCGCACCTCGGTACCAAAGCGCTCTGCTTGCTTCTGTAATTGTACCATCATACTTGGACCATCAATTCCATCTGGGTATCCCGGAAAATTATCTACTTCTGTAGTAGTAGTTAATTGTCCACCAGGCTCCATACCAGTATACATAACAGGATTTAAATCTGCTCGAGCAGCATAAATGGCAGCTGTATATCCAGCAGGCCCTGATCCTATTATTAATGTTTTTAATCTTTCTATCGTTTCAGACATAATATTCAATTTCAATCAAATTATATAGTACAAAAGTAGGTTTTTGGTCTAAAAACTTACAGTGAAGTTATTAAAAGTTTTAAGTGTCTTAGTTCAAAAGCAAACAGCAAGGACTAGGGCTTCATCATACTAGGCGATACAACCGTTCTAAACCCAGTATGCTCCAAAGCAGAGTCCATACTAGATCCCATTTTAGCAGAAACTCTATAACTAGCACAATAAGAAGCACTACATAAAAATGAACCTCCTTTAATTATCCTTTCTTTTACATAGGGGTTATTTTCAGTGTAAGGCATACCAGCTCCTTGCGGATTTTTACGGTTAGTGCTCATAGCCGTTTCTTCTTTGTAATAGTCCGTATTATACCAATCACTAGTCCACTCCCACACGTTGCCTGCCATGTCATATAAACCATAAGCGTTGGCAGGATAAGATCTAACAGGTGCTCTTAATTCATAACCATCCATTTTAGTATTGGTAACAGGAAACTCCCCTTCCCACGTATTTGCTTGTTCTTGTAATTGACTCCCATCGTCACCCCACAAATAGGTTGTACCGTAATTTCCGGCTCTAGCCGCCAATTCCCACTCTGCTTCTGTTGGTAATCGCCTACCCGACCATTCGCAATAAGCCAGCGCATCTTCAAATGATACCTGAACTACAGGATACTCCTCTTTCCCTTCAATTGTACTATCGGGACCATTAGGATGCTTCCAATCTGCACCAATTGTCCACTTCCACCATTGCGAAAAGTCAAAAAGATTACTAACAGAACTTTTGGTCTTTTTAAAGGTTAATGAACCTGGTTGTAAAATAGAATCATGAGGTTTTGGTGTACCCGCTGGCACTTGTTTTTTCATTTCCTCCCAATCTATTGCCCTTTCTGAGGTAGTTATATAGCCTGTTTCTTTAACAAACTTGCTAAATTGGGCATTGGTCACTTCTGTAACATCCATAAAAAAGCCATCTACAGTTACCTCAATAGCAGGTTTTTCATGAGCCATAGCCATCTTATCCTGTGACACAGCTCCTTGTAAAAAAGTAGCTCCGGCTACCCAAACCATTCCTTCAGGATTTTTTAAGTTTTTAGGCATATTCACTAATAAGGGACTCACTTCCTGTTGCACTACAACTGGCGCTTTAGGTTCTTTTTTAATCTTATCCCCACAAGCACAATACAGTATTAATATTGCTAAACTGGCTATTACTTTGGTTACAAATTTCACGTTCATTTGTTGTATTTAGTTGGGTTCATGTAATAAACCTTGCTCCAGTAGGGGAATTTGAAATCTTTCAAATTCAGATTGCGTATGTTCCTTTTCAAATATTAATGCTGCTTTTTCAAGAATATCTGGATGCTCACTCGCTACATTTTTACTTTCAGTGGGGTCATTAGCTAAATCATAGAGTTCCAAAGTAGGCTTTTCCTTATCCTTTAAATGCTGTCTCACCACTTTCCAATCCCCCATTCTAATGGCTACTTGTCCGCCATATTCTGGAAACTCCCAGTATAGAAATTCGTGTTCTTTTTGAGTATTGGTTCCTAACAATGTTGGTAATAAGCTTATTCCATTAGAATCATCAGGAGCGGTATAGCCTGCAATCTCTCCAAACGTTGCCATCATATCATAATGAGTAGATGGGAGTTCGCTTATTTCACCAGATTTTATTTTTGAAGGCCATGTAAAAAATGTAGGCACACGTATACCACCCTCATAAACAAAACCTTTTCCTTTGCCAAACTCCCCTTTAAAAGGGCCTGCACTATTAAACCAATCTGGGTCTGCACCACCAGCAAAAGATGGTCCGTTATCAGAGGTAAAAACTATGAGTGTATTATCATAAATACCTTGATCTTTTAGTTGCTGCACCAACTTACCCACATTTTCATCTAGGTAAGAAATCATAGCGGCATATCCTGCATGCGGATATCTATGCGGAAAATAACTTCCTTTATTAGCCAAATAAGGGGCTTCATCTCCAAATTTTTCAACATAATAATCTACCCATCTTTGTGGTGCTTGTATAGCTACATGCGGAATGGGTGTTGCCCAATACAGAAAAAATGGACTTGTCCCCTGCCCTTTTACAAAATCTGTAATCTCCTTAAACATAAAATCAGGAGCATATGCTGCTTGGGTAAATTTTTCATAACTCTTTACATCCAACGAATCTAAATCCATAGAAAAAGAGGTATGTGGAACAACGGTGTCATTTTTTAAATGAACACGGTTCCTGTTCTTGTACAAATGCAAGGGGTAATACGTATGTGCTTGTCTTTGGCAATTATAGCCATAGAAAAAATCGAAACCCATACCGTTGGGAACAGAATGGGTATGGGGAGCACCTAAACCCCATTTTCCTACCATACCAGTGGTGTAACCTACCTGTTTAAGTTTATGTGCAAGCGTTACAGTTTCTTCAGGTAAAGGGTACTGACCTTCCAATGAAGAATCTTTTGCCATCTCTTTAAAATCCCAGACCTTACCGCGCTCACGCCACTCGTGATTACCTCTTATAAAGGAATTTCCAGAATGCTTACCCGTTAAAAACATATACCGAGCTGGGGCACAAACCGGTGCGCCCGTATAATGCTGGGTAAATAACATCCCCTTCTTTGCTAAAGCATCAATATGTGGAGTTTCAATCTTCTCCTGCCCAAATACACCTAACTCTCCATACCCTAGGTCATCAGCAAGGATATAAATAATATTGGGTTTGTCAGTGGGAACTTCAGCGTTCTTATTTTCTTCCTCCTTACAAGAAACAATAGACAGTAGTATCGTAAAAAAAATGATATTTCTAGATGACTTCATAAGGAGATTGGTTTGAGCTCAAAAGATACTAATTCTACTAAAAATAGCCACCTTATTTTCTAAAATGTGTACTTTAGTTTTTTAATTCATAAAGAGCTAAAGTTATTTAGAAACTTGCTTTTTATGATTTTAAATTAGATGATACATTTACTATGAAAGGCATATCAAATAGAACTATACGTAAGCAATTCACACTTTTATGTAGTGCTATTTTAATGTTGTTTTCTTGTAAAGAATCTACCAAAGATAACACAGATAAACACGCGTATACGAATGCATTAATAAACGAAACAAGTCCTTATTTACTACAACATGCACATAATCCAGTAGACTGGAGACCCTGGAGTCAAGAAGCTTTAGATGAAGCAAAAGAAAAGAATAAATTAGTATTGGTAAGTGTAGGCTACTCCTCTTGTCATTGGTGCCATGTCATGGAAGAAGAAACATTTTCTAATGACTCCATTGCCAAAATAATGAACGATAATTTTATAAACATTAAGGTAGACAGGGAAGAACGGCCAGATGTAGATCAAATATACATGACGGCGGTTCAATTAATGCAAGGAAGTGGCGGGTGGCCGCTAAATGTAATTACCCTGCCTAATGGAAAACCACTTTATGGTGGAACGTACCATACTAAAAACCAATGGGCAAAGGTACTAACGGAAATAAGTAAATTATATAACGAAGATCCACAGAAAGCAGAAGAATATTCCGACATGGTAGCTGAAGGGATACAAGAAATGAACCTCATTAGTCCTGCTACGGATGATGGACTTTTAACTACAGAAATCCTTGATGAAAGTGTAGCTAACTGGAGACCAGATTGGGATACTGTTTGGGGAGGCGACCAGCGCGATGAAAAATTCATGCTTCCAGTAAATCTTAATTTCTTACTAGATTATGCGCTACTAGCTAATGATGCTGCCACCCTTAAACAAGTGGAAATTACCTTAGACAAAATGGCTTTTGGAGGTATTTATGACCATATTGCTGGTGGCTTTTTTAGGTACAGCACAGATGCTGAATGGAAGGTTCCACATTTTGAGAAGATGTTGTATGACAATGCCCAGGCGATTAGTCTCTATTCAAAGGCATATAAGGTATATGGAAAAAAAGAATATAAAAACATCGTTTTAGGTACTATTGCTTTTCTAAACCGAGAAATGAAAAGCCCTGATGGAACGTATTATGCAGCCTTAGATGCGCAAAGTGATGGAAAAGAAGGTAAGTTCTATGTTTGGACAAAAATAGAATTACAAGATATTCTAGCAGCTGATTTTAGTCGTTTTGCATCTTATTATAGGGTGCAAGATTCAACTATTTGGGAGGAGAACAAATATGTACTTCATAAATCAGTAGATGACAAAACATTTTCTAATAATCAAAACATTAGCCTATCACAACTGGAACTATTAAAAACTACTTGGCAAGAAAAGCTACTCAGTGCTCGTAAGGAAAGAAATAGACCAAGAACAGATGATAAAATACTAGTTTCTTGGAATGCGCTTCTCATTAGTGGGTATGTAGAGGCTTATACTGCATTTGGAACTGTAGATTATTTAAATGAAGCAAAGCAGATATTAGAAGGATTACAAAAAAATGCCATTAAAGATGGTGAATTAGGGCATTCCTATAAAGCGGGTAGTACATTCATACCTGGATTTTTAGAGGACTATAGTTTTTTAGCCAACGCTTCTTTAAGTCTGTATAGTGCATCTCTAAACATAGCCTATTTAAAAACAGCACAAGAACTTACTAAGACCGCTCAAGAAAAATTTAACGATAGTGCTTCAGGAATGTATCGTTACAATCAAGGCAACCAACTTATTGCAAAAATTATAAAAACAGATGACGGGGTACTCCCCTCACCTAATGCTATAATGGCACAAAACCTTCTCTTATTAGGTCATATAAATTATGACAAAGAAGCCCTAAAAAAAGCAAAGGCCATGTTATCCTCCATGATCCCTTCTGCTACTAAAAATCCTTATTCCTATGCGAAATGGAATAGCCTTCTATTGCAAAGCACCTATCCGTTTTACGAAGTAGCTATTGTAGGAAAAGATGCTACATCTCTTTTGGTAGCCATGAGTACAGAGCATGTTCCAAACACATTATTAGTGGGTAGTGCCACTGAAAGCGATCTAGCCCTATTTGAAGGCAGATATACTGCCGATGGAACCTTTATTTATGTTTGTAGAGACCATACCTGTAAGCTTCCTGTTAAAACGGTGAATGAGGCCCTACAGCTTTTAGGTGTTTCCAGAAGCCCATTTAAGTCTAGAATAGGTTCTAATTTTCTAAAATAGAAAACAATAGCAATTACATTACCTTCTTCTATTTTGGTATATTTAACTCAAGATTTAAATAGAATTTATATGCTATTATTTTTATTGATTATAAGTGTATTCATCATCGTACTACTGACAGCCAAGTTAAACGTACATCCCTTTTTGGCGCTACTCGTTGCTTCTCTCTTTTACGGAATAAGCACAGGAATGCCGCTAGATGTGTTAATTACTTCCATAGAAACAGGTTTTGGTGATACACTTGGTAAAATAGGTCTCGTAATTTTACTTGGCGTGCTCATAGGTGCTTTTTTAGAGCAGACAGGCGCAGCCTATAAAATGGCGGAATTGGTACTTCGCATCATAGGAAAAAAGAACGTGCATGCAGCTATGGGAATTCTTGGATACATTGTTTCCATTCCCGTGTTTGCAGATAGTGGTTTCATTATTCTCAACCCCTTAAATAAATCGCTTTCCAAAAAGGCTAAATTATCTATTTCGGGTACTAGTATTGCATTAATTCTTGGCTTAATGCTTACCCATGTAATGGTTCCTCCTACTCCAGGGCCTATTGCTGCCGCTGGTATCTTAGATGCAGACATAGGGCTCGTTATGGTTTTAGGCATCGGGGTTAGTCTCTTATCGCTTGTCGTTGCTATTATATTTGCACAACGTGTGGCTAGCAAAACCTACATAGATCCGAATCCAGACCTAACAGAAGAAGACATCATTGAAAAAACAAAAACGGCACCGAGCACCTTTAAATCATTCTTACCAATAGTAGTTCCTATCTTATTAATTATCAGTAAGTCAGTTATTTTATTTGCTATACCAGATGCTATGAAAGATGGAGTTTTTATCCAATTGATATCTTTTATTGGTTCTCCACTAATCGCTTTACTCATTGGTGTATTGTTTGCCTTTACCTTACCTAAAAAGTTTGACTTAAGCATGCTTTCTGAAGCTGGATGGACAGGGAAGGCATTAAAAAGTGCTTCTACCATTTTACTCATCACAGGAGCTGGTGGTATTTTCGGTAAAATTCTTCAAAACTCAGGAATAGGCGATGCTATGGCCCACCTATTTGAAGGTATTATGATAGGTATATGGCTGCCGTTTCTCTTAAGTGCAGCTATTAAAACAGCACAAGGTTCTTCTACCGTAGCATTAATAACAACAGCTTCTATCATGGCCCCACTCATGATTAGTATGGGTTTTGATTCTGAAATTCTAAAGGCCTTGGTCGTAATTGCTATTGGCGCAGGGGGTTTGGTTGTTCCGCACGCAAATGATAGCTCTTTTTGGGTGGTAACCCAACTCACAGGAATGAATGTAAAAACAGGCTATAAACTATATACTAGAGGTGCATTACTAGTTGGTGTTTTTTCAGCACTAGTGGTTTTCTGTATTTCTCTATTTGTTTAATACCAACTTTGTATTCACCAAACCGATTAGCGTAGAATATATATTTACCAAAATAAAAAATGCATCTAAACCCTGTTACCGGTAGATGCATTTTTTATACATTATTAAGCTGTTAGAGAACTACTAGTTTCCTTTTTGGTAATCTGCTAAGAATTTAGCCAAACCACTATCCGTTAATGGGTGCTTTAATAATCCTTTTATTGCAGATAAAGGGCCAGTCATTACGTCTGCACCAATTTTAGCACAGTCTATGATATGCATTACGTGACGCACAGATGCTGCTAAGATTTCAGTTTCGTAACCATAGTTATCATAGATTAATCTAATATCAGCAATAAGGCCTAAACCGTCTGTTGAAATATCATCTAATCTACCAATAAAAGGAGATACATAGGTTGCTCCTGCTTTAGCAGCCAATAATGCCTGACCAGCTGAAAACACAAGTGTTACATTCGTTTTAATTCCCTTATCAGAAAAATACTTACACGCTTTTACCCCATCTGCAATCATAGGTAGTTTAACCACTATTTGAGGGTTCAATGCTGCTAATTTTTCTCCTTCTGCCACCATACCTTCAAAATCGGTAGAAATAACTTCGGCACTTACATGACCAGGAACCACACTACAGATTTTCTTGTAATGCTCCAAGATGTTCTCCGTTCCTGTAATACCTTCTTTTGCCATTAATGACGGATTGGTAGTTACTCCGTCCAAAACACCCATATCCTGTGCTTCCTGTATATCTGCTAAATTTGCTGTATCTATGAAAAATTTCATTTGTTATTCTTTTAATTAATTACTTATTTTAAAAAATCTACTACTTGGTTGAACACTTGCTCACCAGTGAATCCAAATTTCTCGTCTAATACTTTTGCTGGAGCGGAGTATCCAAAATGCTCCAAACCAAATACTTTTCCATGTGGTCCAGCCAAACCTTCTAGGTTAACTGGTAGCCCAGCTGTTAGCCCAAAAATAGGTTTGTCTGTTGGAATTACGGATGCTTGATATTCCTTGGTTTGCTGTCTAAATATACCTTCTGATGGTATAGAAGCAATGTTTACTTTGAATCCTTTCTTGCTTTCTAATAATGCAGCTGCCTCAATCAATGTAGCGACTTCAGAACCATTTGCAATTAAAACAACATCTGGATTAGCAACTTCTTGTACCAAATACCCCCCTTTTTCTGCCTGTAATGCTTCTTTATATCTATTTCCAGATTGTGCTGGTATATCTTTTATCCCTTGTCTAGAAAAAATGAGTCCCGTTGGCGTCTTTGTGTTTTCCATAGCCATTTTCCAAGCTACATTAGTTTCCATAGAATCTGCAGGGCGCAAAGCAACGAAACTTTGTTCGTGACTATGGTTCTTTAATTTTTCTAGTAATCGTATTTGAGCTTCTTGCTCAACTGGCTGGTGCGTTGGGCCGTCTTCTCCTACTCTAAATGCATCATGCGTCCAAACAAATTTCACAGGCAGCTCCTGTATACAGCTTAAACGAATAGCAGGTTTCATATAATCAGAAAAAACAAAGAATGTAGCTACTACTGGTATAATACCACCGTGCAGTGCAATACCGTTGGCAATAGTTGCCATTGTTAATTCTGCAACACCGGCTTGTAAAAAGGCTCCTGAAAAATCACCTCTTTTAAGAACGGTAGTTTTCTTAAGAAAACCGTCTGTTTTATCACTGTTAGATAAATCTGCAGAAGACACAATCATGTTCTCAACATTTTCTGCTAGGTACCCTAGTACAGCAGAAGAAGCAGCACGAGTAGCCAAGCCTTCTTTTTGAGCAATAGAACTAAAGTCCAATTCTGGTAATTTACCAGAAAGAAACATATCTAATTTGCTTGCTAAAGCATCGTTAGTACTTCTCCAACTAGTAATTTCCTTTTTCTTCTCTGCTGCGGCAGCTGTTTTGTTCTTTAAGATATCTGAATAAAACGATGTTACCTTAGCATAAATATCAAACGGATTGGAAACATCTGCACCCAGATTTTCCATTGTTTTATTGTAATCAGCACCCGTATCACCAATTGGCTTACCATGAAGCTCCGTGTAACCTTCGTACATAGACCCATCTGCAGTAACGCAGCCTTTACCCATAATAGTTTCGCCAATAATTAGGGTAGGCTTCTCTGTTTCTGCATTCGCATCTTTAAGCGCCTTCCTAATCTGCTCATGGTCATGACCGTCTATGGTCACGACCTTCCATCCCCATGCTTCATATTTTTTAGCGGTATCCTCTGAGGTTACCTCGTCTGTTTTAGAAGACAACTGCACATCATTAGAATCATAGAACATAATAAAGTTGTTCAAACCTAAATGACCTGCTATTCTTCCTGCACCTTGAGAAATTTCTTCCTGTACTCCCCCATCAGAAATAAAACCATAAATCTTATGATTCATCCAATCACCAAAACGTGCTTGTAAAAACTTAGCTGCAATTGCAGCACCAACACCCATAGTGTGTCCTTGTCCCAACGGACCGGATGTATTTTCAATTCCTCTAGCAACATCTACTTCTGGATGACCTGGTGTTATAGAACCCCATTGTCTAAAACTAGCAACATCTTCTTTTTTGTAATTACCTAAAAGATAATACTGCGCATACAT
The DNA here is from genome assembly GCA_938038975.1 of uncultured Maribacter sp. Classification (GTDB taxonomy): domain Bacteria; phylum Bacteroidota; class Bacteroidia; order Flavobacteriales; family Flavobacteriaceae; genus Maribacter. The sequence goes on from CALHVP010000237.1 coordinate 26,996, forward strand.
TAAGGATGATAAATGACCAGCATCCATAAAAAAGCGATCACGAAATGGCCATTCCATATCAGACGGGTCAAAATTGAAAAATTCCGAATATAAGATATGCATATAGTCGGCTCCTCCCATGGGTCCCCCAGGATGTCCAGAATTGGCTTTTTCTACCATTGAAATGGCTAGTGCCCTAATATTATCAGCTGCTAATTGATCTAATTCCTTATTCATTTTTACTTGTGATTATGTTTTGCAGGGTTCGTTGTATTTATTATTTACAATCTACAATCAAAGATACCTGATTTATGGTGCTATCAAAAATTTAAATGAAATTTGAAACAAAGAAGAATACTAGATTGCTTTTAAAGAGCTGTTAAAACGAAAGGTGTGTTTGCCGAAAGCCTTTTCGCAGCTTGGACAAGGTTTACTAATTCATATACTCTTGCTATGTTACTAACCCTATTTTTCTTTACCATTTTCATTCTAATTCAAAAATCCAAATTCGTAAACGAAAAGATAAATCTCACTTTTCTTGTTTTTCCAGTAATGGGTAAAGGCATTTGGAAGGTGTTTTATAGAAACGTATTTATAGGTTTCTTTGATGAAAACAATATAAGAGATAAACTGGCATCAATAAGGTTAAGTCAAAATATGGTGTAAACTGTGTCCCTTTAACTTTGTAAACTATCTGCCTTAACGAACATTATAATCAACCAGTAACTAAATTATAAAATTCTTTAGAAAAATTAGACAAAATTTACTTTCAGAAGGAAAAACTGGAAAGTATCTGAAATATGCTCTTGGAGAAATTGTTCTTGTTGTAATTGGAATATTGATTGCTTTGCAGATTAATAATAATGAAAAGAAAAAACAAGGGATAAAGAATTAATATACCTAGGTAATATAAAAACTGATCAACATCAAAATTTGAAAGTCCTTGCAGAGTTTATCGAGATCAGAAAGGGAGAATTAAAATCTACAAAAATAGTTTTAACTTATTTTAAACGTGATAGCAACCTTAATTCTCTCTTTTGTTCTTTCCGATTATTACATCAATTTATAGAGAATCAAACTTAAGATGTGTATAAGTAATTGCTTGGTCACTGCCGACTTACAAGCATTCCTGCGGAATATTCTATCTGTGATTTATTTGCTAAATTAGTTGCTTAACCACGCAACTAACCATACACATCGACGTTGTATGCCATCTGACCTAAACTAAAATTGGAAGAAAAAATTAAAATAAGATTTCTCAAATTATCAGATAAAGCTGAATTGGCTAAACTTGCAAACAATAAAAGGGTTTGGGATAATTTAAGAGACTATATTCCATTCCCATATGAGGAAAGTGATGCTGAGTTTTTCATAGACTTAACGAAAAAAGAAAATCCAAAGCAAACTTTTGGGATAGAATACAAAGGCAAACTCTCTGGTGTAATAGGACTGGTAATCCAAAAGGATGTCTATAAAAAATCAGCAGAAATCGGATATTGGATTGGTGAGCCGTTTTGGGGAAATGGAATCGCAACCAAAGCTGTGGAATTGATTACCAAATATGGATTTGAAAAACTTGACTTAAATAGAATCTATACTGGCGTATTTGAATATAATACCGCATCAATGAAAGTGCTTGAGAAAAATGGATTTGAAAAAGAAGGAACATTCAAAAATGCAATTTTCAAAAATGATAAAATCTGTGATGAACATAGATTTTACAAACTGAATGAAAAATAAAAATGGCATACAACACAACCTCCTATGAAAAGCCTTTGTCCAGTTCTTTAAAGTTAATTAATATTTTCTTTTTTGCCTTAAACCACCTTTTTTTCTTTTAATATAACTTGCTCGCACTCCTATGTGTGATCGGTTCGAAACTTGAAACGTCACCGGC
>CALHVP010000238.1 GCA_938038975.1 uncultured Maribacter sp.
GAGAAAAAACTTCCAAATACCGCATAACCAAACCAAGGAAGAATAGTGAAAACAGAACCATTTATTTTGGTAAAGTAATTTGCAAGCCATTGCGGTAACAAATGAAAACCTACCTCTTTATACAACGGTTCAAATACAAAAAGGGAAATAGTTACAGAAACCAAAACAGTTGGTAATATCCATTTTTGTTGGTTTGCGGTTAAAAGGTAGACACTAATAATACCAAGAATTGACAATCCAATACAATGCAAGACATCTACAAGGAAAAACGAACTATAAATTTCGCCCATAAAAAGCCCAAAAAGATTTAATCGTAGCAGATAACCAATAAGTACTAATTCAAAACCACGACGAATTCCTTTTTTAACCCTTGGGTTTTTCCAGCCATTTTCCTTTGCATTAATTAAAAGATACGTAAATATAAAGCCAGAAACCGTAAAGAAAACAGGAGCGGTAATACCTCTAAAATATTTCCAAATAGAAAAAATGATACTAGAGTTGTCCCTAAAGGCATTATCTAATAAACCATCTATAAAATGGCCTTGCAGCATCATGAGTATAGCCCATGCCCTTATGGCATCTATAAAGTAGAGTCTGTTGCTTTTACTGCTCATTTAGACTGTATTATCTCTATATACTTCATTACAAGTACATTTGGACCTTTTGCCGGCAAAATTATACAAAATACTGGCAACACAAAGGTATTTGGGTTATTTTCGTGTTCCTATTAAATAAATCGTTCAAATGCCATATATACTAGGATTTGCAGGTAGTAATTCAACAACTTCTATCAATTTTAAATTGGTGCGTTATACCACTTCTTTAATCAATGACTATGAGATTAGATTAACAGATATGGCTTTTTGCCCATTTCCTATGTATAGTGAGGATTACGAAAAGGAAAATGGATTTTCTAATTCTCTAATTGAGTTTAAGGAAGACTTGCAGAAGGCCTCAGGAATTGTTTTGTCTGTTAACGAACATAACAGTTATCCGTCTGCCTATTTTAAGAATCTTATTGATTGGTTGTCTAGAGTAGATAGAGATTTTATTCGTAATAAAAAGGTTTTTTTAATGTCTACATCTGGTGGTAAACGAGGTGCACAAAGTTCACTAGAAGTAACAGAAAAAATACTATCTAGGTTTGGTGCAGATATCTCCGATACCTTTTCACTACCTAGTTTTGGAGATAATTTTGATTTGGGAAAAGGTATTTTAGATTCTCAACTTGCTGCTGAACATAGAAAAAAGGTGCTTACTTTCATAAATTCAATTCACTAGTTGTTGAGAACTACAGTTTGTTATAAAATAGCTAAGCTCCAAAAATTTAAGGATTCACTTTTAAAGTGGTCCCAAAATTATGACGAGGTGGTTTGGCTAGATAGTAATAACCACGATGCGCACTATGGTACATATGATGTACTTGTAGCAGTAGATGGATTAACTGCAATTTCTACTGATGCGAACAATGGTTTTTCAGATTTAGAGGAGTATCAATCTCAAGTAAGGGATTGGATTTTTGGTTACCTCTCCTATGACCTTAAAAATGATACGGAGCGCTTAAGCTCTAAGAATTATGATGGTTTAGAATTTCCTGAATTGTATTTTTTTCAACCAAAAAAAATTATTGGAATACAAGGTGATGCCGTTCACTTTATCTATTTAAATATGGTTTCGGATGAAATTAATGAAGATTTCGAGGCAATTAAGAACTTCATTTTTGAATCTAAATCAGACACAAAAGAGTCTGGTGATGTGCATATTAAAATGCGAATTTTCAAGGATGAATATTTTACGAAGGTAAATCAAATGCTTGCCCACATAAATAGAGGCAATATTTATGAGGCTAATTTTTGCCAAGAATTTTATGCAGAAAATTTAAGCATTGATGCGGTAAAAATATACACTAAACTAAATCAAATATCAAAACCTCCGTTTGCCACTTATGTAAAGTTATTTGATAAATATATTATGTGTGCCAGTCCTGAGCGTTATTTAAAGAAAATAGGAACTAAACTTATTTCGCAACCTATAAAGGGCACGGCGCCACGTTCTAAAGACTTGGAAATAGATGAAAGGCTAAAAATAAATCTACAAAAAGACGAAAAAGAAAGGTCTGAAAATGTAATGATTGTTGATTTGGTTAGAAATGATTTATCTAAAAGTGCTGAGAAGGGTAGTGTAGTAGTTGAGGAGCTTTGTGAAGTATATTCTTTTGAACAAGTGCATCAAATGATTTCAACGATTACGTCTGAAGTATCTTCAGAAATACATCCGGTTAGGTTGCTTAAGGAAACATTTCCTATGGGCAGTATGACAGGCGCACCAAAATACGCTGCAATGCGGATTATTGAGGAGTTAGAATCTTTTAAACGTGGTGTTTACAGTGGAGCCGTTGGTTATTTTACTCCAGATTCAGATTTTGATTTTAATGTGGTTATCCGTAGTATTTTATATAACGAAAGTAAACGTTATGTTTCCTATGCCGTTGGTAGTGCAATTACAGCCAAATCTGTTCCAGAGAAGGAATACCAAGAGTGTGTATTAAAAGCAAAAGCGATGCGGCAAGTTTTAGAGGAATAGGTCATAAAATTAAATCAATAGCATCACTAATTGTTCTTAATTAACTTAGCATTTTTAAACTGAGAAAAATAGTTCACTATTTTTTAGTTTAGAATAGCATTGGGTTTTTAAATTTTACTTTTGTCTAAAGTCTAAAGTCTAAAGTCTAAAGTCTAAAGTCTAAAGTCTAAAGTCTAAAGTCTAAAGTCTAAAGTCTAAAGTCTAAAGTCTAACAATACGTACCTTTGTATAATGCCTAAAGATTTTAAATCTCATATAAATTTGAATTTTCCAACATTGTTGGAGAGTCCATTTTTAATAGCGTGCAGCGGAGGTTTAGACAGTGTTGTGTTAACACAGTTATGTTATGATTCTGGCTTAAATTTTGCTATTGCTCATTGTAATTTTGAACTACGAGGGATAGATAGTGATACCGATGAAATCTTTGTAAAAGAATATTCAGCACAACTAGGTAAAGAGTTCTTTAGTATTCATTTTGACACCATTTCTTACGTAAACGAAAAAAAAATTACTGTTCAAATGGCAGCGCGGGAGTTGAGATATACTTGGTTTCATGATGTATTGGAAAAGCATAATCTTACCCATGTACTTACAGCGCATCATTTGGACGATGCATTAGAAACATTTCTAATTAACCTTTCTAGAGGTAGTGGAATAGATGGTCTTACCGGAATTCCAGAAAAAACGAATACAATTGCAAGACCTTTACTAAAGTATTCTAGAGCTGAGTTGTTAGCATATGCTAAATTAAATAAGCTTAGTTGGCGGGAGGATGTGAGCAATACAGACACCAAATACCTACGTAATAAAATTCGTGCTCAGGTGGTTCCTCTTCTAAAAGAATTACACCCTAATTTTCTGGATAATTTTAAGCACAGTACCCAATATTTAAATCAATCAGCCACAATTGCTAAAAATCAAATAGCAGCAATACAAAAGGAATTATTTGTAGAAGAAAATGGCTTATTGAAAATAGATGTTAACAGCTTAAAGCAATTAGACCCTTTGGAAGGCTATCTATACGGCCTATTCCAAGCGTATGGTTTTACAGAATGGGAAAATCTTAAAGATTTGTTAGACGCAATGAGCGGAAAGTACCTGTTGTCTGCTACACACAAGTTGTTAAAAGATAGAACTGCTTTATTGCTTTCGTCTTTAGAAATGGAAGAGGATACATTAGATGCCTATGCTATTTCAATAAATACCACCACCGTAAGAAATCCCATTACCTTAGATTTTGTAGAAGTTGATTATAGAAATGAGAATGTTCCAACTATAATTTATGTAGACAAACTTGCGTTAAAGTACCCTCTAGTTGTTAGGAAATGGAAGAAAGGCGACTATTTTTATCCCATAGGTTTTAGCGGGAAAAAGAAGTTGGCAAAATACTTTAAAGATGAAAAAGTTCCTGTAGTATTAAAAGAGAAGCAGTGGTTGTTATGTTCAGGTGATGATATCATATGGATTATTGGTAGGAGGGCAGACGAACGTTTTAAGGTGCAGTCAACTACAAAAGAAATATTAAAAATAGAAGTTACGTTATGAACAGATTTATAGTACTCATTTTTATTCTTTTACCTTTTTCAGGATTTACACAAGACGATAAAAACCCTGTTGTTTGGAAAACGGAGCTGAACCAACTATCAGAAATAGAATATGAGCTTATTGTAAAAGGAAGTATATATGAGGGTTGGCATGTGTATTCGCAATTTACTCCAGAAGGTGGCTCTTTCCCTAGTGAATTTACATACAAAGGAGCGGGTACGGATTATGAGCTGGTAGGAACCACCCAAGAAAGTGAGACGGAATCGGAGTATGTGGACGTCTTTGATTTAGAGGAAGTATTTTTTAAAGAGCAGGTCGTTTTTACTCAAAGGGTAAAATTAATAAATCCTGACGTAAATCAGATAAACGTAAACCTGTATTACCAAGTGTGTAAAGAGGTTTGTATTCCTGCAGATGTAGATTTTGTATTTTCTCTAAATGGGAAAGTTGCCTCTACCGAAGTTGCCGAAATAGATGCTCGTAGCAAGGAGCTTTCAGCGGCGTTGAAATTAGATTTAAAGAATAAGGAACTACTTACCAAGGGTCAAGAAAAGATAAACAGCAGTTCTAGTTTGTGGGTTATTTTTGCCCTTGGTTTTTTGGGTGGACTTATCGCTTTGCTCACACCTTGTGTTTTCCCAATGATACCTTTAACGGTATCTTTTTTTACGAAACAATCTCAGAATAAATCTAAGGGAATTGCAAATGCGCTGTTATATGGTTTTTTCATTGTTTTAATTTATTTTTTGTTGAGTTTGCCTTTTCATTTATTTGATTCTGTAGATTCACAAATACTAAATACGATTGCTACTAATGTCTGGCTCAATCTTGGGTTTTTTGTCATTTTTGTCTTTTTTGCCTTTTCCTTTTTTGGGTATTACGAGCTAACGCTTCCAAGTTCTTGGGCAAATAAGATGGATGCTGCTTCTACAAAGGTAGGCGGCGCTTTAGGTATCTTTTTTATGGCCGTTACACTAGCTATTGTTTCGTTTTCTTGTACTGGTCCAATACTGGGAGGCCTATTAGGAGGTACTACGTTGGCTGAAGGTGATGTAGCTATTAATCTAACTGCAGGTATGACTGGTTTTGGAGCTGCCCTAGCTTTACCCTTTGCATTATTTGCGTTATTTCCAACTTGGCTTAATTCGCTACCAAAATCTGGTGGATGGATGACTACAGTTAAGGTGGTGCTTGGATTCTTAGAACTTGGACTTGCTTTAAAGTTTCTTTCCAATGCAGATTTAGTTGGCCATTGGGGAATTCTAAAAAGAGAAATATTTATAGGAATTTGGATTGTACTAGGTCTTTTAATGACGCTTTACCTATGTGGTGTTTTTCGTTTTCCTCATGATGGACCAAAACAAAAACTATCATTAGGAAGAAAGCTAACGGGCTTTTTTAGTGCCGTTTTTACACTTTACCTAATTTTAGGTATAACCAATCTTACGAATCTGAAATTATTGAGTGGTTTCCCACCACCAGAATTTTACAGCATATTTGAACAAGAAAGTGATTGTCCTTTGGGTATAGATTGTTTTAAGGATTTTGAAAGTGGACTGGCGTATGCCAAGCAAAGTAATAAACCCATTTTGTTGGATTTCACTGGTTGGGCCTGTGTGAATTGCAGAAAAATGGAAGAAAATGTATGGAGTGAGCCAGATATTTATCCTATTCTTAAAGAAGATTATGTGCTAATATCCTTATATGTAGATGACAGAGAAGCGCTGCCGGATAATCAACAATTTGATTTTCAGTATGCATCTGGAAGGGTAAAACGTATAGAAAATATAGCTCAGAAATGGGGTACTTTTCAAGATGTTAATTTTAATGCCGTTTCCCAACCTTTTTATGTGCTTCTTTCTCCAGAGCTAGAAGTGCTCAATACATCCATTCAAAATACAGATGCCGATACCTATCGTAACTGGCTTTTAGAAGGTCTTAAGAATTTTAGGGAGTAGACATGCTCTAGAGCCTATACTAGCGTTTAAGTAATAAAATACAGAGTTACAGGACTTTTTTCTTAAAATTTAATCATATCTTAGGAGGATAGTTCCCCCTAAAAATAATTATGAGACTTTTAAAGAAAATTGGATTAATCCTACTAGGATTAGTCATATGTATTGGTATTGCTGGATTCATCTTTGTTCAAACTTTAAAACCAGATTATGCTGGCACTAAGACTTTGGCTTTTATAGAGAAAGAAGTTAAGGTGTATTATGATACCTATGGTATTCCACATATTTATGGAGAAACAGAGGAAGATGCTTTTAGAGCACTCGGCTATGTTCATGCTCAAGATAGGCTTTGGCAAATGGAATTATTGCGAAGGATAGGAAGCGGTGGACTTTCAGAAGTTTTTGGCGCAGATTTAATAGCTACTGATAAATTCTTTCTTGCTTTAGGAATAGATGACGCTTCTATTCAAACAGTTTCGGAATTGGACAGCAATAAAGAAGCGGTTCGGATAGCTCAAGCTTATTTAGATGGAGTGAATGCCTTTATTTTGGAAGGTCCTACACCAATAGAATTTTACCTTACTGGAATACATAAGACGGAGTTCACTTTAAAGGATATGTATAATACCATGGGTTATATGGCTTTTAGTTTTGCCATGGCACATAAGACAGACCCTTTACTAACGGATATTAAGAATAAGCTAGGGCCAGCTTACTTAAAAGATTTAGGAATTAATTCTTCACCCACTGAGGAATGGATAAAGAATTACTCCGTTTCGGATTCGATTTCGAATTCAGTTACCGCACTGGTATCTAACGCACTGGGTAAATTAAACCTTCCGTTGTTTGAAGGAAGTAATAGTTGGGTGTTAGCTCCAGAAAAGACTAAAAACGGAAAAGTAATATTTACAAATGATCCACATATAGGATTTGCACAACCCTCGGTTTGGTATGAAGCACATGTAGAAACACCACTATATTCTAAATATGGTTATCATATTGCAGGAATACCTTTTCCAGTGTTAGGGCATGACCGTAATCTTGCTTATGGTATGACTATGTTTGAAAATGATGATGTAGATTTTTATTATGAAGAAAATAATCCCAACGATACTAATCAATACAAGACGGTAAATGGCTGGGAATCCTATCAGACGATTAAAAAGACTATTAAGGTAAAGGATTCTGGAACAGTTTCATTCTCTTATCAAAAATCTATACATGGTCCTATTCTCAATGGTATAGCCGATCAAGTATCGGGAGACAGACCCTTAGCAATGTCTTGGATATATACACAACAGAAAAATGAAGTTATAGATGCTTTCTATGGTATAAGTCATGCAAATAATTTACAAGAGTTTAAAAAGGCTTTGCCAAAAATTCATGCTCCAGGACTTAATATCATGTATGGTGATAAAGAAGGGAATATTGGTTGGTTTGCAAGTGCTCAACTTTATAGAATTCCAGACAGTGTAAATACTAAATTTATTTTCGAGCCTAATCAAGGTTTGCCAGTGGATAAGGAGCTTATAGATTTTTCTCAAAACCCACAAGCAGTAAACCCACCTTGGAACTACGTGTATTCGGCAAATAATCAGCCAGATTCTATATCCGGTATGTTAGTCCCTGGATACTATTTACCAGAGAATAGGGCTAAGCGTATTGTTAACTTGTTACACCCAAAGGACGACTGGAATATAGACAGTACAAGTAAGATGATGATTGATGTCACCTCTTCAGTTAATCCATCTATTGTTGGTAATTTGGTGAAAATGATTGATGTTTCTAAATTCACAGAGGAACAACTTAAACTACTAGATGCAATTAATTTATGGAAAGGGGATTATTCATTAGAAAGCGTGTCAGCTACAGTCTATACTAGATGGGAGTATTTTCTTTTAGAGAATACATTTAAAGATGAATTAGGAGAAGATATGTTTAAACAATTTTTAAGCACTCACTTTTACAAAAGATTAATTGCACCAATGGCGGCATCACCTAACTCTGTTTGGTGGGACAATGTAAATACCTTAGAAAGTAAGGAAACAATCAAGGATATCGTACAAGAATCGTTTTTAAATGCTTTAGCATCTTTAGATACAGATTTTGGCCCTAATTCAGATACTTGGACATGGAATAAGGTGCATACATTGGAGCATCCGCATCCAATAGGACAGGTGGCAGCTCTGAAATCATTTTTTAATGTTGGGCCATTTCCTATTCATGGAACTAGAGAAGTTATTAATAATATGGCGTTCACTTATACTGGAACAGGAATGTATAGCACAAGTTCTGGTCCTTCAACAAGACGGGTAATTGATTTTTCAGATGTAGAGAATAGTATAAGTATTCTTCCAACTGGTCAATCTGGAAATCCATTCAGTAAGCACTATAAGGATCAGGCTCAAATGTTCGTAGATGGAGAATTTAGAAAGATGATGATGAATAAAGAAGAAATTTTAAACTCTTCAGAAATGCTTATTTTTAAGACAAAGGAGAATTAAGATATAGAATAATAGTCAACTATATGAAAGGTAAAACGTGTACTTATTTACTTTTATTCATTCCATTTACATTTCTAATGGCGCAAATGGAAACCAATAATAGTGCTGCATATGTATGGTTTGATAATGCTATTGGAGTTGAAAATTCTGGACTGTACATAGGTAGAGAGTATACTGAAAACTATAAATTTAAGAATGGGAAACATAAATTCTTTGAATTTAATGGTTTTCAAAAAGGTGATGTCAAGTATGATGGTCAGCCTTATTACGATGTCTTGTTAAAATTAGATGTTTATGAAAATGAGTTATTGGTAAAATTACCCGTAGAAAAAGGTATAGCTGCTTTCACTTTAATTAAGGATCAAGTAACGCATTTTACAATAGGGAATAATAAGTTTATTAAAGTAGCCGAAAATTCAGAAAAGGATGGTGCTTCAATTTTGTACCATGAAGTACTATTAGAGACTATTAATTTTACCTTTCTAAAAAAGCATAGCGCAGATAAAAAAACGATTAAAGAAGGCAGGTGGTCTTATGTAGAGTTTTTAAAGAAAGACAGCCATTCACTGTTGTATAGAGGCAAGTACTACCAGATAAGAAACAAGCGCGATATTTTAAGCATCTTTCCACACTACAAAAAACAGTTAAAAAATATCTCTAAAAACTATTTTAATGGAGCTGGTAGAGATGAAAATCTTATACAGTTATTTAAGGAATTAAATCTTAATCTCCTGATGAACAAAATTACTATGGAATCGGAATGATAAAACATATAACTTTTATTTGTTTGCTGTTTAGTCTAACATTGTTTGCTCAGGAATCAAAAGATATAATTAGTGTCTCTTTTGATAAAACCTCTCTGGTGGAGGCACTTGAAACGGTTTCCGAGCAGAGTGGTTACGATTTCTACTATATGGAGGAATGGGTTGCCAATATTACTATCTCTGAAAGGTATGAGAATAAAGCTTTAGATTTTATTTTAGAAGATATATTATCTAATACGTTATTGAATTACTATATAATAAAGGAAGAGGGTAGAATAATTTTAACTAAAGGAAGTAGAATCTATGGAGAGCTTCCTAAAGGCTTCTTTGGAGTAAAGGATAAGGAATTGGAAACAACATCAATGGTTAGTAACTCCTTTAGAAGAATGAACCCTAGCTTTCAAAAGGACGCTAACATTTCCAAACAACAACGAAAATCCGAAACCGTACGTATAGGAAAGGATAAGGGAAACTATAATGAAAACACCTTAGAACTTAGCGGTAGAATTTTAAATATAGAAACTGGGGAACCTTTACCTAATGTTCTTATAGTTGCTACCAATACAAATAACGCGGTGGTAAGTGATAGTAACGGTTTGTATAGCCTAATACTTTCACCAGGAAGTCATAGGATAGAAGTAAGTTCCTTAGGGTTAGAAAAAAAGAAGACTAACGTAATTATTTATGATAGTGGTTCATATGATTTTAAACTTTATGAGAATATAGAGCAGTTAGACGAGGTTACGCTTAGCGCAAATAGAACTCAGAATGTGGAACAAGCAGACATGGGTAAAACAGAGATAGATGCAGAAGCTTCTAAAAACATTCCTTTAATATTAGGAGAACGAAATTTGTTTAAAGTAGCCACATCGTTGCCAGGTATTTCTACAGTAGGGGAGGCCGCTACAGGATTTAATGTTAGGGGGGGTAAAACAGATCAGAATTTAGTATTGTTGGACAATGCAACTATCTATAATCCAACACATTTCTTTGGGATTTTTCAGGCGATTAATCCTTTTGTTACTAAATCTCTTACAGTTTATAAGGGTAATATTCCAGCAAACTACGGAGGAAGGCTTTCTTCTGTTTTTGATATAAAGACAACAGATGGCAGTACTACTGAGTTTAAAGGAGAAGGATCTATAGGTCCTGTCACAAATAATTTGGCGTTAGAGATACCTATTGTAAAGGAAAAATCTTCCTTGGTGCTAGGCGCTAGAAGTAGCTATTCTGATTGGATTTTGAAAGCCTTAGATGAGCCCTCCTTGAGTAACAGTACGGCATCTTTTTATGATTTTGTAGCTAACTACACGCATCAACTAACAGATTCTGACAAGGTAAAAGTAAGTGGGTATCATAGTAATGACGCTTTCAGCATAACATCAGATTCGCTATACAGGTATGATAACAGTCTTTTTTCGCTACAATGGACACATCGATTTAATGACACAAAAAAAGGTGCACTGGTTCTAGCGCATAGTGCCTATAACTTTGATATTGATTATGATGGTAGTGCTAATGATGATTTTATTCTTGGTTATGGTTTAAAAGAAACTGAGGCTAAATTTAAAATAGACCAGGTTGTAGCTGATAAACATAATATTGACTACGGCCTTACCGTAAAGCGCTATTCTATTTCTCCAGGAGATTTGGAACCAAGAAATAGTAATTCTGATATAGATAATGTTTCTATTGCTAGTGAACGGGCAATAGAGGGTGGTTTATTCGTTGGGGGTGATTATGAAGTAAATGATAGGTTATTGTTGAATCTGGGAGTACGTATGTCTTTCTTTACATCAATGGGCCCTGCTTCTCAACGCATATATGCAGAGAATCAACCAAGAACTAGCGGTAACTTAGAAGAAATAGTAGAAAGAGATAAAGGAGAGCTATATCAAACATATGCGTATCCTGAAGCTCGGTTTGCAGCACGTTATTTTCTTAAACCAGATTTGTCAATTAAGGCTAGCTATAACAATAGCACCCAATTTATTCATACACTTACTAATAACACAACTGTAACTCCAGTAGATACATGGAAACTATCTGATAATAATATTAAACCTTCTAGATCTAGTCTATACGCTTTAGGTGTTTTTCAGAATCTAAATGAGAACTTGTATGAGCTAAGCTTGGAAGGCTATTATAAAAGTTCTACCAATATTTTAGATTTTAGAACTGGGGCACAACTTTTCTTAAATGAGACAATAGAAACAGAAGTTTTACAAGGAAATGGCAGAGCATACGGTGTTGAGGTTTTACTAAAGAAGAATGAAGGTAAATTAAATGGTTGGTTAGCATATACCTATTCTAGGTCTTTGTTGCAGTTAGATAGTCCTTTCAGCCAGGAAAGAGTAAATAATGGAGCCTACTTTTCATCTAATTTTGATCGGCCTCATGATGTAAGTGCGGTACTAAACTATAAATTCACTCAAAGATTTAGTTTATCTACAAATTTCGTCTATCAAACAGGGAGACCCGTTACCTACCCGGTAGGAAGGTATACCTTTAATAACGCAGATTTTGTTTTATATAGTGACCGTAACGCTTTTAGAATACCAGATTTTTATAGATTAGACTTAAGTTTTAACGTAGAAGGAAATCATAAAATTAAAAAATTAGCGCATAGTTTCTGGACGTTTTCTATCTATAATGTTTTAGGAAGGAACAATCCATATTCTGTATTTTTTGTAACAGAACAAGGACAAATCAAAGCGTTTCAGTCTTCTATCTTTGCCATTCCAATACCAAGTATCACCTATAATTTTAAGTTTTAATGAAATCCGTAAAAAAAATATCGATTTTAGGTTGCATGGTTTTCTTACTATGGAATTGTGTGGACCCAGTAGAATTAGAGACAATTACCACTGAAACATTATTGGTAGTAGAGGCAAATCTTACTAATGAAAATAAGCGACAAGAAGTCTTGTTGTCTAGAACAACTGCTTTGGAAGATAGTGTCATTAGAAGGGAATCTAATGCTGTAGTTAGAATAGTTGATGAATTAGGTACTACGTTTGCCTTCACTGAAAATAGTCCGGGAGTCTACTTGTCTACTATTGAATTTTCTGCAGAACTTAACAGAGATTATAAGTTAGAGTTAACAACATCAAATGGTAGTGAGTATGTTTCTACATGGCAACGATTTACAGATGAAGCAGATATTACAAACATATATACCCAACGAACTACAAATGAAGAAAGTGAAGAGGGTGTATCTGTTCTCATAGATGCTAAAGCTGATACAGATACTGGGTATTTTAGATATGAATATGAAGAAACGTTTAAGATTATTGCTCCAAATTGGTCTGCATTTGAAGCCGTCATCGTTTCCAGGGATAGAAGTGATCCTATAGTAGACCTTAAACTAAGAGGGCAAGAAAATAGAATTTGTTACAAGGATAGCGTTTCTACAAATATTATTTTGGCTAGTACAGATAATGTGGGATCCAGTGAATTAATTGGATTGCCGGTACGCTTTATAAAAAGAGATAATTATTTAATTGAGCATAGGTATAGTATTTTGGTGAAGCAATATTCTCAAAATGTGGAGTCTTTTGAATTTTATACTATTTTGAGAGATTTGTCTAGTTCTGCTAATTTCTTTACAGAGTTGCAACCTGGGTTTGTAACAGGAAACCTAAGTGCTGTAAACGACGAAGGCGAAAATGTGGTTGGTTTTTTTAACGTTTCGTCGGTTTCAGAGAAACGGCTCTTTTTTAACTATACAGATATATTCTTAGATGATCAGATTATCAATTTTAATTTCCCATCTACCTGTACAGTTTTTTCACCATCCTTATTTGGACTATCTGACCAGGCGGATTCTCCTTTAATTACAGCTTTGGATTTGGGAGCTATTATATATCAAGAAACAGCAGATTTTGATGTGCTTCCAGATGGTTTTGAAGGGCCTTATACATTAGTGCCTAGAATTTGTGGAGATTGTACAGTAATAGGAGTTGCTGAGGTTCCTGATTTTTGGGTAGAATAAATCAAGAGATGATAATAGAAAATGGGTAAGTATATACTATATATTTTTGTTTGTTTGTTTTGCAGTAGTTCTTTATATGCGCAAGCAACAGAGAATCAAATGTTAAACACTAAAGAGGCAAACCAGATACCTAAGGAAAAGGTATTCATGCATTATAATACCTCGGTTATTTTCCCGGGTGAGTACCTGTATTATAGTTTTTACTGTCTTTTGGATAAGAAGGGTACAGCAAGTGAATTAAGTAAAATTGGTTATGTAGAATTAGTTGGTGCCGACGAGCAGCTAATTACGCGTCAAAAAATAATTTTAAAAAATGGTTTAGGTCAAGGTGATTATTTTATCCCAACAGATATTCCTTCTGGCAATTATAAACTAATAGGTTACACACAATGGATGCGAAATGTTGGTTTAGAAAGTTTTTTTAAAGCTGACATTACAGTTTTAAATCCGTACCAAGGAAACCAAGAGAATTTAAGACCAAATACGAAGGCATCTAGTGATTTCATGACAACTGTAGAATCAAACGATATTCCGTTGGAATTAACAACAGGGTTTAAACTAACTACAAATCAAGATTCATATAATAAACGGGAACGAGTTGCTTTAAAAATAGATAATTTACTAGGAGAATCTGGTCACGGTACCTTTTCTATATCGGTACGAAAAGTAGAATCTAAGTTTGAGCAGGAAAGATTAACTACTAAAGATTTTTTAAGGGCTACTAATGTCAATTATAGGGTAAAGCAAAAAATACGTTTCTTACCAGAACTTAGGGGGGTATTGCTGCCAATAAAAGTAGTTTCAGATACAGGTGAGTCTTTGGAGAATGTCAATGTGAGCATGTCAATTCCGGGAGAAAATTATGTTTTTAAAATCGCAAATTCTGATAGTAACGGGAATGTATTTTTTAATTTGAGTGATAACTATGAGGGAGAAATGGCAATCTTTCAAATCTTAGGGAATACAAATAAGAAGTATAGCTTAAAGAGTAACTACTACCCAGGTGTTGATTATAGTAAATTGAGTTTTAACCATTTTAATCTCTCTGAGGAAATGGCACATATGATTTTAGAACGAAGTGTTCATAATCAAATAGAGAATGCTTTCATCACTTTAAAAAAAGATACTATAGCAGAAAAAACTTTTCGTCCTGTTTTTAATTATCAGGATGCAGTTTCTTATAATTTAAATGATTATACCCGGTTTAAGACTGTAAAAGAGACTATGGTAGAAATCATTAAGGATGTATGGACCACCAAAAAAGAGGGTGGAGATGTGTTTCAAGTCCGTTGGACAGGTAGTGACTTAGAGACCGTTGTAATGCCGTTATTATTACTAGATGGCATGGTAATACAAAATCATCAATTTTTATCTAGTTATGATGCCCGTAAAATAAAGATGATTAAGGTGCTGAAAGGCACCTATATTTTAGGTGAAATGGTATATGACGGAATTTTGATTTTTGAGTCTGAAAAACCGTTAGGTGTTGATGAGATTGTTTTAGGAGAAGTGTTGAATTTGAATCTTTTAAATCCTGAAGTTTCAAAAACATATTTTCATCCACGTTATAATGGTGAAAATAAATTGAAGCTAAATAAAATACCAGATTATAGACGACAATTATTTTGGAAACCTAATATTACTATAAAACAAGATGTATTAGAATTAGATTTTTACAATTCAGATGTATCTGGCTCTTTTGTGATAGAGATGGAAGGTTTTACCAATTCTGGCAGAGCGGTTTCAATATCCAGAATGATTGAAGTACAATAAATAAGGTTTTTTTTTCTGGAATAAAGCACCAACATTTCTCACCTAGTTTAACAAGCCAAAATCTTTTATTACATTTAGGACAAAGTTAAACACATGCTTACAAAGGTTTATGGTAGTGCGGTATTTGGAGTGGAAGCAACTACAATTACAGTAGAGGTAAATATTGACAAAGGAATAGGGTATCACCTGGTGGGTTTACCAGATAATGCCATAAAAGAAAGTAATTATAGAATTGCAGCGGCACTACAAAACAACGGTTATAAAATTCCAGGAAAGAAAATAACCATTAATATGGCGCCTGCAGACCTTCGTAAAGAAGGTTCAGCATATGATCTTACACTAGCAATTGGCATTCTAGCCGCATCCAGTCAAATACAATCTGAAAACATAGAGAAGTATATAATTATGGGAGAACTGTCATTAGACGGCGGTTTACAGCCTATAAAAGGGGCATTACCTATTGCTATAAAAGCACAAGAAGAAGGGTATACAGGTTTTATCCTTCCTAGTCAAAATGCTAAGGAAGCAGCTATTGTTGGGGATTTAAAAGTATACGGTATAGACAACATAAAACAAGTACTAGAATTCTTTGATAAGGGAACCCCTTTAGAAGAAACTATCATAGATACCCGAGCTGAATTTTATAAAAGCTTAGATTTTCCCGAGTTCGATTTTTCAGATGTTAGGGGGCAGGAAAGTATTAAACGCTGTATGGAAATTGCGGCTTCAGGAGGACATAATGTGATTCTTATTGGTCCGCCCGGTGCTGGTAAAACCATGCTAGCCAAGCGATTGCCTTCTATCTTGCCACCAATGACCTTGCATGAAGCACTGGAAACTACTAAAATACATAGTGTAGTCGGGAAAATTAAGAATATGGGATTGATGAATCAGAGGCCTTTCCGTAGTCCACATCACACGATTTCAGATGTAGCTTTGGTCGGTGGCGGTTCCTACCCGCAACCCGGTGAAATTTCGCTTTCGCACAATGGCGTATTATTTTTAGATGAATTGCCTGAGTTTAAAAGAGGTGTATTGGAAGTATTGCGCCAGCCTTTGGAAGACCGTGAGGTTACCATTTCAAGAGCACGATTTACGGTAACATATCCTAGTAGCTTTATGTTGGTAGCTAGTATGAATCCTAGTCCGGGAGGTTATTTTAATGACCCAGACGCGCCTGTAACGTCATCACCCGCAGAAATGCAGCGGTATTTAAGTAAAATTTCAGGTCCGCTTTTAGACCGTATTGATATTCATATTGAAGTGACTCCAGTTCCTTTTGAAAAACTTTCTGAGGACAGAAAAGGGGAGGGCAGTGTAGATATAAGAAAACGAGTGACGGCTGCACGAGAAATACAGACCAAACGTTTTGAAGCATTAGAAAATGTGCATTATAATGCACAGATGAATACCAAACAGATTAGGCAGTTTTGCGCATTGGACGAGGCCTCTAAAGCACTACTTAAAAGTGCTATGGAGCGCTTAAATCTTTCCGCAAGAGCCTATGACCGTATTTTAAAAGTAGCTAGAACTATTGCTGATTTAGCAAATGAAGCTGAGTTGAATGGGAATCATATTGGAGAGGCTATCCAGTATCGAAGTTTAGATAGAGAAGGGTGGTTGGGGTAGACTATAAACCCATTCTGTTTCGTTAAATTTTAAACAATTGTACTCAATGGAGTTCTTTATCAATCATTTCTATTAATCTTTCTATCTCCGCATTGGTTTCATTTCTGAATGTCATTTGTATTTGATTGTAATTTCGAGTAGAAATTAGCATTTCGTGAAATTCATTATTCTCTAATAAGGAAGTATAATTGATTGGTGTAGCATTTTCATGCCAGACGAAATTACGGAAATGCTTCTTGTAGAAGTCACGGAATTTATTGGAATTGTCATATGCTAGTTCATTTTTCTGAAACTTAATAAGCTCGTAGCGGAAGGCATATAACTTTTGGTAGTTTTCACGCAGGCTATCGTTGGAAATAATATCAAAACCTATGGTCTTCAAATTTTCATAGGCGGTGCTATTGGGCATATGTCTAGTATATGCGGGAATCCATGCAAAATAGGAGTCCAGACTGTCGTTATAGGGTTTACCTTGTTCTATGTAATCTAAAACGATATTTGTTGATTTAATTGCATTTTCAAGAACGAGAATTGGGTAGTCTTGTTTTAAATCCCTCTCCAAATTTCTTTTCATTTGTAATAATATGTCTTTTTCTTTTGACTTTGTTTTTCTCCCTTCATTCCAATTATTAATTGATAGGGCAATCAAAATCCCAAAGACCACCAATATAATCTCACCAATGGCATAGAGCAAGTATTTACTGAATTTGTTTTCAGTAAGCAATCTTTGGCGAATTTTACGGAAGAATTTAATCATTTGAAGTAGTGGTTGGCGGTTGTCTAACTAAGGTACTGAAATATTCAATCCATTATTTTATGTTATACAAGAACGGGGATAATTTTAAACGAGCGATTTGCAGAAGTCATAAATTTTCTATTTCAGAGTTACACATTCAGGCGTATAGCCGAGGCAATTCAGTATCTCAGTTTGGATAGAGAAGGGTGGTCGGGGTAAGTTTCATTTATGTTGGTTTATATAAAACATCTTCTTACTATTACGGCCACCAGTTGCAAACTAGCGAGAGCAGTTCGGGCATGGAAATAATAGGTGGTAGTACGTTTCATCAAAAAACCACACGGTAAAAATTTCGAAAGAGTGGTTTTTAGCATAGTTGATTGGTATACTTTAAACCCT
>CALHVP010000239.1 GCA_938038975.1 uncultured Maribacter sp.
CTTTTAAGCGAAGCACAAGAGGTTTCACGTACTGGAGGATGGCAAGTAAACTTGGTGAATTTTGAGGTATTATGGACACAAATGGTGAATATAATTCACGAAGAACCTTTAGACTATGTACCACTAACCTTCGAAGCTTGTTTTGCTCATTTTATTGAAGGCGAGCATAGGGATAAAATGTATGCTTTAGTTGAGCAAGCAGTTAAAATTGGAACCCCATGGGATGCTGAAATTCAAATAAGGACAGGAAAAGGTAATGTAATGTGGGTGCGATCTAAAGGCAAAGCCTCTTTCATAAACGGTAAATGTGTAAGGCTATTTGGTATCTGCCAAGATATAGATGAGCGTAAAACGTTAGAATTAAAACATTTAGAGGAAGTAGAACGATTACAAAAAGCAACAGAATCATCAAAAGTAGGTGTATGGGAATACACCTTTAATACACAAAAAGCTATCTGGGATGATGTTTGTTTTGATATATTCGATTTAAATAGGGAAGCCTGTGAGGATGTGAAGGAGTGCTGGAAATCTAGGGTGCATCCGCTTGATAGAAAGAAGATATATGCTAAACTTGAAGGATATACAAAAGGGGAAGGAAGTGGTATTTTAGAAAATAGAATAATTATAGGTGATGGCTCTATTAGACATGTTAGGTCTATAATTAATTACGTTAATGATAGCGACCATAATTTTGTAAAAACCATTGGTATTATGATGGATGTTACAAAAGAAAAACAAGCTGAAGAAAAACTAAGAAAATTTGCAAATATCACCTCAGAACAGAATAACAGCTTAATGAATTTTGCCCATATGGTATCTCATGATCTTAGATCTCATGCTACCAATTTATCCTTGGCAACCTCCTATTTTTTTGAAGAAAAAAACCCCGATGAAAAAGCAAAATTAAAAACCATGCTTAAAGGGGCCACAAATAATTTATTAAAGACCCTAGATAAACTTAATGAAGTAGTGCAATCTAAAGCAGCAATAAAAGAAAAATTAACTCCGTTAAACTTACTTGAAACGATACAAAATATGAAGCAAAATATTCATGTTTTGTTTCCTCAGCAATTAGTCAATTTTACTATAGATGTTCCTAGTAATTATAATGTAATGGCTATTCCTGCTTACTTAGAAAGTATTTTTCTTAACCTTTGTAGCAACAGTTTAAAATACGCTGCACCTAACAGGCCACCAGAAATTGAGATAACTTCAATAGCTGAAGGGGATATGACGAAAGTAACGTTTAAGGATAACGGTCGTGGAATTGATATGCAAAAGCATGGTAGCCAAATTTTTGGAATGCATAAAACCTTTCATAAAAACAAGGATGCCAACGGAGTAGGTCTTTATATAACTAAAAATCAGATAGAGGCCATGGGAGGCTCTATTACCTTAGATAGTGAGGTAAATACAGGAACCACTTTTTACCTAGAATTCAAATCTGCACTAACCCTTTAATTATGTCTTCAAACGTATCTGTTTATATTATTGATGACGACCCCATCTACCTGTACATGTTAGATCGGATTATTAGAGAATGTAATTTTAGCAAGGATATAAACTCCTTTGACAACGGTAAGCCAGCAATAGAAGCGTTAGGTAATACTAATCTATCTACGAATGAAATACCAGATGTTATTTTCGTAGACCTCTCCATGCCCATCATGAATGGGTGGGAATTTTTAGATAAATTAGAAGCAACTGGTGTTTTAAAAAAGAAAGAAATTAAAATTGTACTGGTTAGTTCCTCCATAAATCCAAGAGAAATAGAACTTATAAAAAAATATCCCATTGTCACCAAATACATTGTAAAGCCCATTACGCCCTCTGATCTGGAAGCATTAAGCAACTGATAGGCCATATCTCATTGAACAATCATATTATCCTTTTATTATTTTTTATTCCTACAATTTATTTGTAAATAAAATCTTACCTTTATTTTTCATTGATTGTTAATATTACCTATTGGAAACTATACCATTTCGTCTCTTAGTAAAAGATTCTTTAGATGCAATAGCAATCCTGGATGATAAACTAGAAATCCTAACCTATTCTAGTACATTTCTAAACCAATATGTAGATTCAAACTATTCCATACAAGGAGAAGATTTTATAAGTATTGTGCCAAATGCCACAATGGAGGTTGAAACTGCCCTCCAAGATTGTTTAAAAGGAAAAGTATTATCTGCACCAGAAACAAAATTTATTCTTCCAAATGGCTATTCGTATTGGACAAAATGGAAGATTCAACCAATTAAAGACAACGTTGGCCATGTAAGTAGTGTTATGGTTATTCTAGAGGACATCACCGAAAGCAAAAAACAAAATGATCTCTTTTTAAGAGCAGAATTAGTATCAAGAACTGGAAGTTGGGAGGTAGATCTACAATACAACAAACTCTTTTGGAGTCCAATGACCAAAATTATTCATGAGGTTCCAATGGATTACGTCCCAACATTAGAAACTGGTATTAATTTCTATAAACAAGGATATTACAGAGAGCTTATAACAGAACTTGTGAATAATGCCATGGTTGATGGCACACCATGGGACACGGAGCTAATCATAGTTACTCAAAATGGAAATGAAGTTTGGGTAAGAGCAAAAGGGGAAACAGAAATCGTTAACGGTAACTGTGTACGTGTTTCTGGAACTTTTCAAGATATTGATAAACAGAAAAAAATAGAACTTAAATATAACGAAACAGCTGAGCGTTTAAAGATTGCTACTAAAACCGCTAAAATAGGAATTTGGGAATATAATATTGGAGAGAATGAACTTCTGTGGGACGATAACATGTATATACTTTACGGCCTTAAGAAACAAGATTTTTCTGGAGTATATGAAGCTTGGCAGGCGGGTGTACATCCAGACGATAAGGAGAAAGGGGAAATTGAAATTACACAAGCCATTTCTGGCGAAAAAGAATTTGATACAGAATTCAGAGTTATTTGGCCAGATGGCATCATTAGGTTTATTAGAGCCATAGCTAAAACAGAAAGAAACGAACTTGGTGTGGCTATTAAAATGATAGGTGCCAATTGGGATATTACCGAACTTAAAAGTACCCAATTAAAACTTGAACGTAACAAGGAATCCTTCCTTGATACGTTTAGCAAATCATCTATTGGAATGGCCTTAATAGGCTTAGACGGTAGATGGATACAGATTAACCAAGGAATCTGCAAAAGCCTTGGTTATACAAAAGAGGAATTATATAAAACAACTTTTCAAGCAATTACCCATCTAGATGATTTGGAGCCAGGGCTTACATTAATGCAGGAAACTATAGCTGGCAAACGTGCTGGCTATCAATTAGAAAAGAGATATTATCATAAAGACGGAAGTTTGGTTTATGCCATTCTTACGGTTACCGTAGTAAAAGATATCTATGGTCACATTTCGCATTTTATAACACAAGTATTAGACATTACTGATAGAATAAACTCAGAGAAAAAATTAAAAGAGCTATTCAAGGTCACAGAAAGTCAAAACGAAAGCCTGTTAAACTTTGCTCATATCGTTTCTCATAATCTTAGGTCACATTCCAGTAACATGTCTATGCTAACCAAATTTCTACGCACTGAAAAAAATCCTGAGGAGTTAAAAAATATTCATGCCATGCTGTTGGATGCTACCAATAGCCTTTCCGAAACCATAGAACATCTTAATGACGTAGTTTATGTAAAAACAAATGTAACAGAGAATTTAAAATCTGTAAATCTGTTAACTACCATCAAAAACATTGAGAATAGTATTAAAGGCCTCATAAATAAATATGAAGCAACAACCGTTATTAATGTATCTAAAGTACATCAAGTAAAAGCGGTGCCTGCCTATATAGAAAGCATATTTTTAAATTTATATACCAACGCACTTAAATATAGTGATCCATCACGAAAGCCTGTCCTAAATATCACTTCCATCATTAAAAATAAATACATACTTATAGAATTTAATGACAACGGGCAAGGGATAGACCTAAAAAGGCATGGAAGCAAGTTGTTTGGCATGTATAAAACCTTTCACAAACACAAAGAAGCTAAAGGAATAGGCCTATTCATCACTAAAAATCAAATAGAAGCAATGAAAGGAACTATTACCGTAAAAAGTACCCCAAACGTGGGAACAACTTTTTTGCTTAAATTAAAAAAAGGATAATTAAAAGACTATGAAGAGGATAAAACAATGTTGCATTATAGATGATGACCCTATTTTCATATATGGTACCAAACGAATCATGAGAGAAATTGAGTTTTGTGATTCATTAGTAGTTTATAACAATGGAGAAGATGCCATTAATGGAATAATAGAGTCACATGCCATTACCAAAACTCTTCCGGAGATTATTTTTTTAGATTTAAATATGCCTATAATGAACGGATGGGAATTTTTAGATGAGTTTATTAAAATCCCTAACGCTTCTTTAAATAAAACTTTAATTTATATAATTAGCTCCTCGGTTGATCCTAAAGATATTAATAGAGTTAAAAATTATAAACTAGTTAGTAACTATATTTTAAAACCAATTACTCCTAACGATCTTCAGAAAGTACTCAACACTACCTTAGTTTAGATTTTACCTCCCTTTACTTTTAAGTATAAAATCAACTATTATGTTTAACTAAATAGTGCCTTTTTTAGGATTTATCCAAACAAAATATTAAAAAAAATAAACAAAACATAAAAACCGATAGAATTTAATTCGCATTCAATTGCTTTCGCAGCTTGCCCAGAAACACTATCTTTAGGATATTTTTTCTTCAAACATGCACATGGGTATACTCAAAAGCTGTTGTATTATTGATGATGATGAGTTTTTTGCGTTCAACATAAAAAGACTTATGATAGACACGCAGTTTTCAGAAAATATACTTTGCTATTCAGACGGCCAACTTGCTATTGATGGGCTTATTGGATTGTTGATTGAAAACGTTGAACTACCTGAAATTATTCTTTTAGATCTTAACATGCCAAATAAGAATGGATGGGAATTTCTAGAAGATTTTGCCGCATTACCATCCAAACAAAGAGAGCACGTTAAAATATTTATAGTAAGTTCTTTTGTGAGTACAGATTTAATAGAAAAGTCCAAAGGCTATAATCTAATAGAAGAGTATCTAGTAAAACCTATAACAGAAGGAACTTTAGAATACATTACAAACTCATTTAAAAAATAGCCCACAGTTGCTCTGTATTACCTTATCCTTGGATTATAATCCTGTGGTGCTAACTGAGGTAAATTAATGGTATTTGCTCCACCTGTATCATTATATACAGTCCATTCCACAAAAGTATACGTGTCGTTTGCTTTAGTTACCTCTATTTTTCTAATTGCTCTACCATCCTCAAACTCATGGTTTGTTCCAGTACCATCTACACCAACTATCCCAAAGGCATCTATTAGCGTTCCAAACGGATCCACAAGCTGCAAATTATCGTCCCCGTTAGAGTCTGCTGGAGAATTGGTTCCTGCGGCAACATCTGGTGTAAAACCATAAATCGTTAAGAATTCATCCGCATCTGGAGAAATGACTAAAGTACTTTGAGGATTGATGGTGTAGTC
>CALHVP010000240.1 GCA_938038975.1 uncultured Maribacter sp.
GTGTTCTTCAACTATAGGAGATGTTACGAGTGTGAACTTATCATCTTTCATAATCATCTTCATAGGATGAAATAATGCAATGTTATTTTGATTGTAAGTTTTTACTAAATTATCAATCTGTCTGTATTTGTATCCACGAACATACTTTGTAAGAAAGACTAGAGAATCTAATTCTATTTCTTCGAACCCTATGGATATATTTTCATTGCTATGTAAGCGTTCCGTAAAGTACATTTCAAAAAAAAGTACTAAAAATTAGGCAAATAATAACAGATGTATTATATTTGTTATACGCTAGTCAATCAACCACTCCACTTACCGATCTAATTATACAAAAATATATAAATCTAAACATTTCTCTATATATCTATCAAGGTATATGCAAAGAGGCTGTGGTGTAATCCTTGCGCAAATAGTCAGGGACGACTATATTCTAAACACGTTTTAAACTTACCGTATCTATGGCCATAGATACGGTTTTTTTATGCTAGGAAGGATCTTGTGTTTGTTGAGCAGACCAAAGATGTGGAAGGAGTTCTTCTATTTTATTAATCGGATGATCAGGTAAACGTTGCATGACATCTGTTAACCAGTCTAAGGGATCTACCTCATGCTTTGTGCAACAAGCAAAAAAGGAATAGAACATTGCCCCACGTTGTGCCGCCTCATGAGAACCTGCAAAGAGATAATTTTTCCTACCCACTGCAATTGGGCGGATTGCATTTTCAATTGGGTTCGTATCAATATTTAATCGACCATCCGTCAAGTAATGCATCATGGTCTTTTTTCTTTTAAGCATATATCCCATTGCTTTTCCGATTGGGCTTTTGGGGAGCGTTTTCGGAGACTGCTCTTCCATCCATATATATAAAGCCTCTAGCACAGGCTTGGATTTTTCTTGTCGAATTTGGTAAAGTTGTTCTACCGACCAGTTCTGTTCTTTGGCGTGTTTTTCTACAGCATACAATATTTGGAATTGTTGCAAGGCATGACTGGCCAATTGTTGATCATTAGCGAGTGCTTTTTCAAATTCTCTTCGACCATGATTCAAACAATGATAATGCGTCAAATCAGGGTAAGCTTTACTGACTTGATCATATATTTCATAGGCATCTGTTTGGATCGTACCTGTATACTGCTTTAGGTGCGCCATTGGATTGGTGGCTGATCTAGAAGAATTGTAATCAAAGAAAAGTAATTGTTGTTCTACAGCTAAATACCCCCAATAATATCCTCGATGAGTTTTTCCTTTTTTCGGTTTTTTTCTTTTGGCGGGTGGTTTTTTAACTTGTACTTCTATTCTCGTCTCATCTATCATTAAATAAGAAGCCTTTAAAACTAGTTCTACTAATTTTTCAAACAGTGGAAGTAATCGATCAGCAGACTGTGCTAACCAACCACACATAGTAGATTTTGGAATAGGAACCCCTAAACGATTGAGGCGTTCTCTTGTGCGATATAGCGGCAGATGGTCTACATATTTATCTGCAATAATAGCTGCTAATAAGGTCTCATCCGCTACACATTTTTCTATAAATCGGCTCGGCATTGGAGCAATATAAATCTTTGCTGGGTCCTCCTGTGTTGGGTTTGCTGAAGGCGATGAGTTTTCTTTAGCCTTATAATACGGTCGAACTAATACTTTAACATATAATTCGGCAGGAGTATACATTAAAATCTCTGTTCGTTTTGCATCAATTTTAAGCATCCCTTCTGTATCTTGCTCAGGCTCTATTATAATTTCTCTTCTTTCTAAATGTTCTGGTAGTGGTAGACGAGCAGGTTTTTTCTTGGTCGGAATTCGTTTCTTTTCATGAGCAGCAACTTTTACAGTTGCTGCTGGTTCCTCCGTAGGCGGCGGGGAAAATAATTGCAACTGCTCGGGGGATTGTCCACCTATAAAGCGTTCGCTTTTTACGCCATACACTAAACGTTTAAGCTGCTCCATTTGGAAGTGCAGCATTTGATATTTAGCTTCTAATTCTTTATATTTTTCTATCTCAATATACCCTTTCATTGTCCTATAAAGATACAAAAAAGGGTACACACTTTGACTTATATCAACCTGTTTTTTTATAAGAAAACCGTTTTCTTTTTCGCACGGATTGCAAGTCAATTCCTTTTACAATAAGCATTAATTTTTGCCAACTTATTAGACTGCTCTTTTCTCCAGCCTCTACATCTGGTATTTCAAACCGACCGCGTTCTAGGCGTTTATAATATAATACAAATCCACCTTGTTCCCACACTAAAAGTTTCATTCGATTACGGCCTCTATTGATGAAAATAAAAACGTCTCCTGATAATGGATTTTGTCCTAGTTCATTACGAACTAAACCACTCAATCCATCGAAGCCTTTGCGCATATCTGCGGACTCCTGATATAAATAATATTGATGCCGTTCATTTAGGGAAAACATTAGCAGCGTATTTGTAGTAATTGCTCCACTAATGCTAAAGGTGTAGTAGTTGGTAATTTTACGGAATTTCCATTGGGATAGTTAATTTCTATTTGCTCCGTTAATTCAACCGCTCCTATCTTAAGTGGTATAAATTTATTAGCTTTACTAACTGGTGCTGCTTTTGATAATTTGCGTCGCCAATAGTGTAATTGGTTAGCTCTAATACCATGGGCTGCACAAAAATCTTTTTGCTTACCTTCATGATTCTGGTAGGATTGAAGTATGGACTCCATCTCGTCTCGAGTTTTATGTCTCATGTTTTTTTACACAAAATTATGAGCAGATGGTGGAAGGTGCAAGGATGTACTTTACCGTACGCTTAC
>CALHVP010000241.1 GCA_938038975.1 uncultured Maribacter sp.
TGTAAATTTTATTGATTTTTCTTTTGGAGTAAACAAAACTATTATATATTTGCACTCCTTTTGGGGCTCTTAGCTCAGTTGGTTCAGAGCACCTGCCTTACAAGCAGGGGGTCACTGGTTCGAATCCAGTAGGGCCCACAGGATTTTTTAAAAGGCTTTCGATTTACGGAAGCCTTTTTTTATTTTCAAAATTTAGTATTTTTTATTCGGGATATTAGCTCAGTTGGTTTAGAGCGCTGCCTTGACAGGGCAGAGGTCACCGGTTCGAATCCAGTATATCCCACATCTTCGTTATCTTCAGTTAGATGTGGTTTAATAGACGTTCTAAGGCCATGCCTCTAGAACCTTTTATAAGTATTGTAGAACGGGAAGGTATCTTGTTCTGCTTAATGAAGTGAACAAGGGCTTCGAATGTTTTAAATTTTCGTAGCTCACTATTTACTTCAAAGAAGTTTTCTCCAATTAAATAGGTGTTTTTAAATCCTAATTGTTTTGCTAAATCTGCTATATATTGGTGTTCAATTTTGGCTGTTACTCCTAGTTCAAACATATCACCTAAAAATAGTAGCTTAGATTCTCCCTTAAGATTAGCAAAATTTTCAAGAGCTGCTGTCATGCTGCTAGGATTGGCATTATAAGCATCTAGAATAATTTCAAGTCCGTTTTTCTTTAATACTTGCGATCTATTGTTGTCTGGGAGGTAATTTTCTAAACCTCTTTTAATCTTTTGCAAAGGAACATTGAAGTATTTACCCATTATAATGGCTGCGCAACAATTGGTGAAATTGTAACTTCCTATTAATTGGGTTTTAATGGTTGTTTGTTCTACGTTGATTTCTACAAATGGATCTGCCGTTGGCATGGTAATATTGTAAAAACTGTTATCACTTGTACTGTATCCGTATTTTTGAATATACCTACCTAATTTTTCTCTCTGTATAGGGTCATCTGCATTCATGAAGACCATCTTATCGTTAGATATTAAATACTCGTAAAGTTCACTTTTCCCCTTTATTACGCCCTCAACACCTCCGAATCCTTCTAAGTGAGCTTTCCCGAAATTTGTAATATACCCAAAATCAGGTTCGGCAATACTGCTTAGGAATTCGATTTCCTTTTGATGATTGGCACCCATTTCAATGATAGCAATTTCAGTATCTAGCTTTATCTCTAATAGGCTTAGCGGAACACCGATATGATTATTGAAGTTTCCTTTGGTAGCAGTAGTTTTATATCGTTCAGATAGTACAGCGTTTATGAGTTCCTTAGTAGTTGTTTTTCCGTTACTCCCTGTTAGTGATATTACTTTAGCATTGCAATAATGCCTATGATAGTTTGCTAGTTGTTGGAGTGTCTTTAAAACGTTCTCTACAAGAATAGTTTTCTCGTTAATTTCAAACTCTTTTTCATCTATTATTACATAAGCTGCACCTTTACTGATAGCATTACGCGCGTATGTATTCCCGTTAAAGTTGTCCCCTTTTAGAGCGAAAAAAATATCGTTTTGATTTATTTTTCTAGTATCTGTGCTTGCGTTGGGATTTTCAAGAAATAGATTATGTAGTTCAGCTATATTCATAAAATCGAAGATAAAAAAAAGCCCTTTAAAAAAAGGGCTTTCGTAGTATCTAAAGTTTGAGAAATTATTTTGCTTTCTTTCCTCTTACTGTTTTGTTTTTTGTTTTGGATTTGGAACCAACTCTTGACATTGCACATCTAAAGCCAATATAATCCGTAGCCATATATTGTGGTAAATATCTTCTTTGCGCTGGATCTAACCAATATGCTCTGTCTCTCCAAGAACCGCCTTTAAATACTCTTACTTCGTCATTAATAAGGGATGTTCTTGTGTTGGATTCATCGTAACCTTTAATTAGATTACCTAAAGAATCTCTTTCAACTGAATGTTTTGGAGCATTATACATTTTCCCTTTGTCATTGTCTCCTTCTTCATCATTAAATCTATCAAAGAATCTTGAAGAACCAGCATCGCCATCTCTATAACCTCTGTTGTCGCTAGAAGAGAAATTTGTTCTTAAATAAGTCTCTTCTTCGCCAACTGGAACCATCTTTATCTCCCCTGGTAAGTTTACAGCAACTACTTTGCCATTTGGTAAGGTATCATACACTACAGAATCTCTAAGTATCTGTACTTTTCCATCTTCTCCAATGGCTGTCTTCATATAAATATTCCCTCTGTAGTAATTAAAGTCACTTACTTCGTCATCTACAATCGGTCTATATACATCAGAAACCCATTCAGCAACATTACCTGCCATTTCATATAGTCCTAAATCATTAGGTTTGTAAGACATGACCTCAGCAGTAATATCTGCTCCGTCATCTGACCAACCTGCGATTCCACCATAATCTCCTTTACCCTGCTTAAAGTTTGCTAATTGGTCACCTCTTCCAACTCTTTGTCCATTTCGAGTATAATCACCATCCCATGGGTATTTTTTTCTACCTCTGTAGTTATTATATTCTCTTGAGCCTACTTGTGCTTGTGCAGCGTATTCCCATTCAGTTTCTGTAGGAAGTCTATATTCTGGCATGATAACACCGCTACTTCTGTTAGCAAAAGTGGATGTACTATCTTTTTTCATTTTTCCTTGTAAAGAATCAATTTGACCATTATAAACCGATTCTGGTCGGTTTAAATAAGCTTCTGTACTAAATGTTCCAGCAACCTCTCCACTCGCAGCTTGGTACTTAGCGTCTTTTGATAAATAACCTTCTCGCTCTAACATTACTTCGTTTACACGGTCAGTTCGCCATTCAGCATATTGTGTTGCTTGTATCCAATTAACACCAACTACAGGGTACTCCGCATAGGCAGGATGTCTTAGGTAGTTATTAGTCATAGTTTCATTGAAACCTAATCTGTTTCTCCAAACTAAAGTATCAGGCAAAGCTCCTTTGTAAATATTGGTATATTTAGGATTTTCAGGAGGATAAACACTCTTTAAGTAGTCTAAATACTCTAAATACATTACGTTGGTAACTTCTGTCTCGTCCATGTAAAAGGATTGAACATGCTGTGAGGTTGGTGTGTTATTCCAATCATGCATAACATCATCTTGAACCTTACCTTTAGTAAAGGTTCCGCCTTCAACAAATACAAGACCAGGAGCAGTTTCTTGCTCTTTAAAATCTGTATTATATTGAAATCCACCTTCCTTAGAATTAATGTTCCAACCTGTACCTCGGGACACATTTTTAGAAGATGTTGATTTAGAGCAGCTGGAAACTGATAAGCCACCCGCTATAACGGTGCATGACAGTACAACTTTTAAAAACTTATTTTTCATAATTACGACTTGAGTTCAATACATTATAATCTGAAACTTCAGAATAACGGTTGTTTGGTTTAATTCTATAGATTTCATACTACTTTCGCAGTTTAAAACGGTGTTTTAGTTAGAATATTTCACTTGTTCGAAATTATTTTCAGAATAACCACAAATCAAAAGTATATGCTTCCATTAATATCCGTTCACGCTTATAACGACCTTAATTAGGTAATAGTATAAGTTGAGTTGTTGTTTTGAGATGTTACTTTAAATTCTTAGAATTGTCGCAAGGAGTAATTAATAAGAGAAATTTAAGTTTTAACACAAGATTTTGATTAAAAGTCCGTTTTATCGTATTATATGTCGATTATTTTGAAGTATTAAAAGGTAACACAGTAATTTTAGCCTTCTGGAATTAACTTATTAAGATTTAAATGAAAAAAAATTCAATAGTATTTGTTTGTTTGATGATGTCTGGTCTAACGATATGGGCTCAAGAAGATCAACGTGTAATTACAACCGCAGTGCCATTTTTGACAATTGCTGCCGACGCTAGGTCAGCTGGTATGGGAGATATGGGTGTGGCTACTTCTACAGACGCTTTTTCTCAGCAATGGAATCCAGCCAAATTTGCATTTGCTGAACGTAAAATGGGTATAGGAGTAAGTTATACGCCTTATTTAGAAAGTATCATTACCGATATTTCCTTGTTGAATGCAAGTTTCTATAATAAGATAGACGAGCAGAGTGCCTTTGCATTAAGTTTAAGGTATTTTACGCTTGGTGAGATTGAGTTAAGACAGTTTGCAGGAGATCCTGGTACTATAGCTAAACCAAATGAACTAGCTATAGATGGTTCTTATTCTTTAAAATTAAGCCCTACATTTTCTATGGCGGTGGCTGGTAGATTTATTAGTTCTAATTTAAGGTTGCCGCAAAACGGTACCGAGGATTCGCAAGCAGCTAATTCTTTTGCCGTTGATATAGCCGGTTTTTACAGGTCTAGAGAGATTGCATACAATAGTTTTGATGGTCGTTGGAGAGGTGGTTTTAATTTTTCTAATATTGGAGGAAAAATACAATACGATGAAGGTGGTCAAGAAAACTTTCTTCCAAGTAATTTAAGGGCAGGTGTTGGTTTTGATTTTATTTTAGACCAAGATAATGTAGTAGGTATTACGACAGAATTTAGTAAGCTTCTCGTGCCCACGCCACAAGATTTTGACGAGGATGGTGATATAGATTCTGATGATAATGAAATTTACCAAAACGAAAGTGGGTTTAGTGGTATTTTCGGTTCTTTTGGAGATGCCCCTGATGGCTTTGGAGAAGAGTTAAGTGAGATTACTTGGTCTTTGGGTGCAGAGTATACTTATCAAGATTCGTTTATGGTGAGAACAGGTTATTTTAATGAAAGTGAAGATAAGGGGTCTAGGAAATTTTTTACTTTGGGTGCAGGATTTAAGTTTAAGTCTGCTCAAATAGACCTATCTTATTTGTTTTCTACTTCTCAAGTTAGAAATCCATTGGAGAATACATTACGTTTTGGTCTTACATTTAACTTAGGTGAAGAATATTTTAACGACTAATTATTAATGTGAATATATAATTGAATCCCGCCTCTTAGCGGGATTTTTTGTTTTTAAAAAGTCTTGGAAAATTTAATAGGAGTATATATTCCTGAAAGGTTATACATTTGAGTATCAAATATTAGTTATGCCACTAAAGAAGGAATTAAGATTTCAAATTACTGTTTATGAGGATTTAAACGAATTAGCTCCTAAAGACCAAGCTCTTATGCTTCAGGCAGTTTCTGCAAGAAAGAATGCATATGCACCGTATTCTAACTTTAGGGTAGGGGCTGCAGTTTCTCTAGCAAACGCCGAGATAGTTATTGGTAGTAATCAGGAAAATGCTTCGTATCCATCTGGGCTTTGCGCTGAGAGAGTTGCGATATTTCATGCTGGTGCTAAATTCCCTAATGTATCTGTAAATACAGTCGCTATTACTGCAGCTTCCGATAATTATGAGGTTACTTCGCCTGCTGCGCCATGCGGGAATTGCCGCCAAGCAATGTATGAATATGAATTTAAGCAGAAGCAGCCTATTAGGTTATTATTAATGGGGGAGACGGGTAGTATTATAGAATGTTCTTCAGTTGATGATATACTTCCTTTAGGTTTTAATAGTTCATTCTTGTAGTTCATTTAAAAACAGATGAGTCCTTTTTTGTGTTAGCCATATAAATTCTTCTTGCTTTTGCATCTATTTTTTTTATGCATTGATTTATATGTGTATTTTTGTTCTCTTAGTGTGGCAAGGGTTTATAGTTGCCAACCATTCGCTTAAATTGTAATAAATTCAAAATATAAATGGAAAAAATTACTAAAGAAACGTATTTGAAATGGTATGAGGATATGCTTCTATGGAGGAAGTTTGAAGACAAACTAGCCGCTGTCTATATTC
The DNA here is from genome assembly GCA_938038975.1 of uncultured Maribacter sp. Classification (GTDB taxonomy): domain Bacteria; phylum Bacteroidota; class Bacteroidia; order Flavobacteriales; family Flavobacteriaceae; genus Maribacter. The sequence continues at coordinate 5,760 of CALHVP010000241.1, forward strand.
AACAAAAAGTACGTGGTTTTCTTCATCTTTATAATGGTCAGGAAGCAGTTCTAGCAGGTGCCTTGCATGCTATGGATTTGACAAAAGACAGAATGATTACTGCATATAGGAATCATGTACAGCCTATTGGAATGGGTGTGGATCCTAAAAGAGTTATGGCAGAATTATATGGGAAGGTTACTGGAACATCCAAAGGAATGGGTGGTTCTATGCATATCTTTTCTAAAGAACATAGATTTCATGGAGGTCACGGTATCGTAGGAGGTCAAATTCCACTAGGTGCTGGAATGGCATTTGGAGATAAGTATAATGGAAGTGATGCTGTTACGCTTTGTTATATGGGTGATGGTGCAGTAAGGCAAGGAGCTTTGCATGAAACTTTTAATTTAGCAATGCTTTGGCAATTACCAGTTGTTTTTATTTGTGAAAATAACGGATACGCTATGGGTACTTCAGTAGAAAGAACTTCTTTTTCTACAGAAATCTGGAAACTTGGTTTAGGTTATGAAATGCCTTGCGGTCCTGTAGATGGAATGAATCCTGTTACAGTTGCTCAAGAAATGAGTAAAGCAATAGACAGAGCAAGATCAGGCGGTGGTCCAACTTTTCTTGAAATGAAAACATATAGATATAGAGGGCATTCCATGTCCGATGCACAGCACTATAGAACTAAAGACGAAGTAGCTGAGTATAAAAAAATTGACCCTATTACACAAGTGTTAGATGTTATTAAAGAGAATAAATACGCTACAGAAGAGGAAATTAAAAATATAGATAAAAGCGTTAAAAAGTTAGTTTCTGAATGTGAGAAATTTGCAGAAGAATCTGACTATCCTCCAGTAAATCAATTATACGATATGGTTTACGAGCAAGAAGATTTTCCATTTGTTCAACATAAATTATAAGTAGATGGCTATAGTTGTTAATATGCCCCGTTTGAGTGATACCATGGAAGAGGGTACAGTTGCTACATGGTTAAAAAAAGTAGGAGATAAAGTTGAAGAAGGAGATATTTTAGCTGAAATCGAAACTGATAAAGCTACTATGGAATTTGAGTCTTTTAATGAAGGCGTATTGTTGCATATTGGAATACAGGAAGGGGATACCGCTCCAGTAGATTCTTTGTTAGCTATTATAGGAGATGAAGGGGAAGATATTTCTGCATTATTAAGTGGCGGTTCTGTTACGGAAGTTAAAGAGGAAACTATTTCAGAGGTAGAAACTAAATCAGAAGAGTCTACCGCTTCTGACGTTGAATCTACAGAAGTGCCTGAGGGCGTAGAAGTAGTGAAAATGCCTCGTTTAAGTGATACCATGGAAGAAGGTACTGTTGCTACATGGTTAAAAAAAGTTGGAGATACTGTTGAAGAAGGTGATATTCTTGCCGAAATTGAAACCGATAAGGCTACAATGGAGTTTGAATCTTTTTATTCAGGAATTCTATTATACATCGGTATTCAGGAAGGAGAATCTTCTCCAGTAGATGCTGTTTTGGCAGTCATTGGACCAGAAGGAACAGATGTAGATACGGTTTTAAATACGAAGCCTACAATAGCTAAAACAGCCGATACAGATAAGGTGGTTGATGCTAAGAAAGAAGATAATACTGATTCTGTACAAGAAGTAGATACGAAACCAGTTAATGATGGTAAGCGTATTTTTGTTTCTCCATTGGCTAGAAAAATCGCTGAGGACAAGGGGATAGATTTAACTGCAGTTTCTGGTACTGGTGATAACGGAAGGATTATAAAAAAAGATATTGAGAATTATACGCCCAGTAAGGAAGTTAATTCATCTGCGAACACATCTTCCGCTGCAATTACCGCAGCAAGTAATGGTTCTGCATTAGCTCCTATAAATTTACCAGTAGGCGAAGAAGGTTCAGAAGAAGTGAAGAATTCCAATATGCGTAAGGCAATAGCTAAAGCACTGGGTAATTCTAAGTTTACGGCACCTCATTTTTATTTGACTATTGAAGTGGATATGGATAATGCTAAAGCATCTAGAGTGCAAATAAATAGCTTGCCAGATACAAAAGTTTCTTTTAATGATATGGTTCTTAAGGCCTGTGCAATGGCTTTAAAAAAACACCCTCAGGTAAATACTTCTTGGAATGGTGCTACGACTAGATATAACAAACATATTCATATGGGTGTTGCTGTAGCTGTTGATGAAGGTTTGGTTGTGCCAGTTGTTAAGTTTGCAGATCAATTGGGACTTACCCAAATAGGTGCTACAGTAAAAGATTTAGCTGGTAAGGCACGTGCAAAAAAAATTACACCTTCAGAAATGGAAGGTAGTACGTTCACCGTTTCTAATTTAGGAATGTTTGGTATACAAGAATTTACTTCTATAATCAATCAACCTAATTCTGCTATACTATCAGTTGGTGCAATTGTTGAAAAGCCCGTCGTTAAAAATGGGGAAATCGTGGTGGGTAACACCATGAAATTAACATTGGCCTGTGATCATAGAACAGTAGATGGGGCTGCAGGGGCACAGTTTTTGCAGACGTTAAGATATTTTGTAGAAAATCCGGTAACCATGCTGGCTTAGTATATGTCATAATAGTTTTAAAAGCATCTCAATACTGGGATGCTTTTTTTTTATCTTTAACCTAGTAAATGATATTCGTATGAAACATATTTCAATGATATGCTTAATGGCCTTTATGCTGTCTTGCGGCTCAAGAAAGGCAAACACTAACAATACAGATAATCCAATCTCTGGTCCAGATGGGGTTAAGGGAAGAATTGTTCAGATGGATAGTAGTTTGGAAGCTGCCAATGCTGTGACTGCTTTAGTAGAATTTACAACATCAGAAGATGTTAGTGAGATAATGGGTTTTTTAGCATCTGATGATTTACAGGGTAGAGATTCCGGTAGTGAGGGTATTAATAAGGCTGCTGATTTCATTGCAGCACGTTTTTCTTCAAATGGGATTGCACCATATTTTAAAACGCATAGAGATACACTTAGCAACTTTAGTGAACCTACCTTCAATATTGTAGGAGTTATGGAAGGTTCTGATGCTAAATTGAAAAATGAATATATAGTGGTGGGTGCACATTATGATCACATTGGATTAATTTCCTCAGAGAACGGAGATGTTATCGCAAACGGTGCAAATGATAATGCTTCTGGAACAACTACTGTGATGGAGTTAGCAAAGTATTTTGGGCAAGAAAAAACCAATAAGCGAAGTATTATTTTCGCACTGTTCAGTGCTGAGGAAAAGGGGCTTTTGGGATCTAAACATTTAGCAGAAAGATTACAATTAGAAAACCTAAATCTTTATGTGATGCTGAATTTTGAAATGGTAGGAGTTCCAATGGTTGGGAAAGATCATCTTTTGTATGTAACAGGCCATGAACTCTCTAATTTGGCAGAAGTGAGTAATGCTTATGCTAAAGAAAAAGTAGCTGGTTTTTTGCCAAAAGCAAAAGAGTATAGCCTTTTTAAACGGTCGGATAATTATGCGTTTCATACTGCATTTAATGTTCCTTCTCAAACTTATAGTACTTTCGATTTTACAAACTTCAATCATTATCATAAAGTTGGGGACGAAAACGAAAAAATGGACTACAAGCATATGGCTGTCATTATAAATAAAATGATACCAGTAATAGAAGGGATAGCCAACTCAGATACAAAAGAAATAACATACAAATAATGGCAAAGGTTATTATAACAGGTTCAAGTAGGGGAATAGGATTTGAAATGGCAAAACTTTTTGCTGACGCTGGTCATAGTGTTTTGGCGCTATCTAGAAATGTGAATCCGATAACAGAGTTGAACCATAAAAATATCCAAGCATTTTCTTTCGATTTAGCTCTAAGTGCAGATTTGGATAAACTTGATGCTTTTTTAAAAGCAGAATGGAAAGAAGTAGATATTCTTATTAATAACGCAGGTAAATTGGTAAATAAATCATTTTTAGAAACCTCTATTGAAGAATTTAAAGAGGTGTATGACGTGAATGTTTTTGGAGTTGCTGCCGTTACCAAAGCTGCTTTGCCTTTTATGAAAAAGGATTCTCATGTGGTAACTATCAGTTCTATGGGCGGTGTTCAAGGCAGTGCAAAATTCCCAGGCTTGTCGGCCTACAGCTCCAGCAAAGGTGCAGTGATTACTATGACAGAACTTTTAGCTGAAGAGTTTAAAGAATCAGGTCCGTCATTTAATGTGCTAGCTTTAGGAGCAGTTCAGACCGAAATGTTGGAAGAGGCATTCCCTGGTTATCAGGCTCCTGTAACTGCGGTGCAAATGGCAAACTACATCATGAATTTTTCGTTAACAGGTCAGGCACTTTACAATGGCAAGCTATTGCAAGTAAGTAGCAGCACACCCTAGACTAATGGCTTAAGTTTATTTTAGAAATAAACGGGTGGTTATGTGTATGATTAACTTAACTGGTTTATGAATAGATTGAACCTAAAATAGTAACCTAAAACTATTTTTTCTGGTATTTTTGTTTGTATGGATATTGTTCTTAGTACATATTTGCCTGAGCGAGCCGTAGTTCCATGTATGGAGCTTATAAAGTTAAACGCAGTTCATCTTAAAATTGTAAACGAGAGAGTAACTAGGCATGGTGACTATAGAAGGCTTTCTAACGGTCAGCATCAGATTACAGTAAATTCAACCCTAAATAAGTATCGATTTTTAATAACACTCGTGCATGAGATTGCACATCTAGTAGCGTTTGAAAAATATGGTAGAAAGATAAAACCTCATGGTCTGGAATGGAAAAGAACTTTCCAATTTTTAATGCTTCCATTTATACGACCAGAGGTATTTCCTTCTGGATTACTGCCACTTCTGGCGAAGCATTTTAAAAATCCAAAAGCAAGTAGTAGTACAGATGCGAATTTATCAATAGCATTAAAAAGGTATGATGAACAACAATCAGAAAAATCTTACGTTTTTGAATTGCCCATTGGAAGTGTCTTCCAAATGTATAATGGAAAACTTTTCCAAAAAGGGAATAGAAGAATTAAAAGATATGAATGTATTGAGGTTAGTTCTGGAAAGATGTACCTGTTCCAGCCCAATGCAGAAGTTGAACTTATAAATAGTTAAGATGAATAAAAATAATTACGCAGTATTAATGGCAGGTGGAGTAGGTTCTAGATTTTGGCCAATAAGTACTTCTGAGAATCCAAAACAGTTTCATGATATGTTAGGAACTGGAACTACATTAATACAAAAAACCTTTCAAAGGTTAAATACCTTTGTGCCAACTGAGAATATTTTAATTCTCACGAACGAACGATATAATGATTTGGTTTTAGAGCAACTACCAATGGTGAAACAGGATCAAGTGGTTCTTGAGCCGGCAATGAGAAATACAGCGCCGTGTATTTTATATGCCGCTTTGAAAATTCAGAAAATGAATCCAAACGGTGTTATGATTGTTGCGCCAAGTGATCATTGGATAGAAGATGAGGATGCTTTCGCAAAAGATGTTACAGCTTGTTTTGATAAATGCGAGAATGAAGATGTGCTATGTACTTTAGGTATTAAACCCACTTTTCCCAATACAGGTTTTGGTTATATTGAGTTTGACAAAGGGGATACAGACCAAATTAAAAAAGTAAATCAGTTTAGGGAAAAACCAGATTATGAAACGGCGAAAGAGTTTTTGTCTCAAGGTAATTTCTTGTGGAATGCTGGTATTTTTATGTGGAGCGTAAAAACAATCGTGAATGCATTTAAGGTATATCAACCTAAGCAATATGAGCTTTTTGCAGCAGGCATGGCTGTTTATAATACATCTAATGAAAGTGCTTTCATTGCAGAGAACTATCCCAAAGCAGAAAACATTTCTATAGATTATGCCATATTGGAAAATTCATCTTCCATTTTTGTTTTGGCCGCTACGTTTGATTGGAATGACCTAGGAACATGGGGGTCCTTATTCGATAAATTGGATAAAGATGAATCAAATAATGCCGTAGTAAATGCGCAAGTTCTAACAGAGGACGCATCTGGAAATATGATTCGTTCCCCAAAGGATAAAGTTGTGGTCGTGGATGGTTTAAACGACTATATAATCGTGGATAAAAAAGATGTACTTTTAATATATCCAAAGACAAAAGAACAGGATATAAAGAAAGTGCTCAATCAAGTAAAAGATAAATTCGGAGATAAGTACGCATAACTATGCAGGATAAATCAAGTCAGGACAATAGTACTACAGCAAATAACTCCAATGATAGTGGGGAAGACGTAAAAAAGGATTTCCAAGGTTTATTAGGAAGTGTTAAGAAGTTTTTATCCGAGCTTTTAGACATTCGTACAAATACAGATCAGCAGGCAACCAAGGAGGCGATAATTGCTGATATTCCTTTCAAAGGACATACATCCTGGATTCTAATTTGCTCAATTTTTATTGCATCTATAGGGCTTAACGCTAATTCTACCGCTGTGGTAATTGGCGCTATGTTAATTTCCCCTTTAATGGGACCCATTTTAGGGATGGGAATGTCTCTAGCAATTAATGATATTGATACGTTAAGGAGGTCGCTTAAGAATCTAGCAGTTATGGTGGTTTTGAGCGTATTAACAGCTTATCTCTTTTTTGCAATATTCCCATTACAAGAAGAATCATCTGAGCTTTTAGCAAGAACAAAGCCAGATATTAGAGATGTGTTAATTGCATTTTTTGGAGGGCTTGCATTAGTAATAGCTCGTGCTAAAAAGGGAACAATTGCAAGTGTAATTTTTGGAGTGGCCATCGCAACAGCTTTAATGCCACCTTTGTGTACTGTTGGATTTGGTTTAGCAATTGGTAATTGGGAATATGCTGGAGGCGCAATGTTGCTTTTTGGAATAAATACCATATTTATAGCCTTAGCTACATTTTTAGTTTTAAAACTTCTACGATTTCCAATGGTTCGTTATGCGAATTCAAAACGACGTAGATTAATAGCGCGATTAGTTTCAGTAACAGCTCTTGCAGTGATGATACCAGCTGGTTGGATTTTTTGGGGTGTTTATCAAGAGTTTAGATTTACCAGTAATGCCAATAAATTTATTCAAGACAATGTAGTTACATATAAATTTACAAAGGATGGTAGATTTTTAAAAGATTTAGCGGTTTTAAATTACAATAGAGATACGACTTCAACCATTGAATTAATCTTTATGGGTAATGAAGGTATTCCTGAAAGTGTAATTGCTACCTGGGAAGCTAAAATGAAATCTTTTGAGGAATTGGAGTTGAGTGATTTGAAAATTATTCAAGGATCACAAAGTGAGCAAGGAAATCAATTAAAATATGTAGAAGAATTATATCAATCACAAAAAAATGACATCTTAGGTAAAGATGAAAAGATACGTTTATTGGAGTCTGAATTAAAGAGGTTAAATAAACTAAATGCTCGTCAAATTCCTTTCCAAGATATAAGTATGGAAGCTCAAGCTAATTATGAGCATTTGGAGTATTTAGCTTTCTCCAATGCAATTAGGACAGATTTTAAAAAATTAGATACCGTTGCAGTGTTTGAGGCTAAATGGAAACGAAATGCTAAACGAGTAGAAGTGCTTAAAGAAGCTAAAAAATTACACAACTGGCTAAAAGTAAGAATAAAAGATAGTACTATTTTGTTGACCGAAATTATTCAAGATTAGTTTCTCTCCTCAATATACATTTGACGTACTTTTTTAAATAGATCAGAAGAATACACGAAATCTGTAACGGATTTATTATCCGTTTTAAATATTTCGTTTTTGGTACCTTCCCATTCTTTGAGTCCGTCTTTTAAGAAAAGAATTTTCTCTCCAATTTGCATTACAGAATTCATATCATGCGTATTAATCACTGTAGTAATATCATACTCTTCTGTAATTTCCTTAATTAAATTATCTATTAGAATAGCTGTTTTGGGGTCTAAACCAGAATTTGGTTCATCGCAAAATAGGTATTTAGGATTCATTACAATGGCACGTGCAATGGCAACACGCTTCTGCATCCCTCCTGAGATTTCAGATGGAAATTTATGATGCGCATCAATAAGGTTTACACGTTTAAGTACAGCATCTACCCGATCTGTCATTTCAGATTTTGATTGTTTTGTAAACATTTCCAATGGAAACATAACGTTTCCAGCAACTGTCATACTATCAAAAAGAGCACTGCCTTGAAATACCATTCCTATTTCTTGGCGAAGGTTTCTTTTTTCGTTGTCAGGGAGTGATGCATAGCTATTTCCATCATATACGATATCTCCTTCTTCAGGATAAAATAAACCTAAAAGACATTTTAGAAAGACTGTTTTGCCAGATCCACTTTGACCAATAATTAGATTTGTTTTTCCATTCTCAAATACGGTACTTATTCCTTTAAGTACGTGAGCATCTCCAAATGATTTGTGTATGTCGTTTACTTCTATCATTAGCCCAGCAATAGTTGTGTTAATAGATAATTCAAAATAATAATAACTACACTGGTCCAGACAAAAGATGTAGTACTTGCCTTTCCTACTTCAAGAGCGCCGCCTTTCATGTAATATCCATGATAAGAAGGAATAGTTGCTATAGCAAATGCAAAAATCAATGTTTTAATAAAAGCATAACCAATGTGGAAGGGTACAAAATCCATTTGTAATCCTTCTACAAAATTTGCACTAGTTAAGAATCCGCCAAAAACACCAGCAAACCATCCGCCAAAAATTCCCACATACATTGATATAGCTATGGCAAAAGGATAAAAAAGCATCGCTATTATTTTTGGAAACACGAGGTAGTTTAAAGAATTTACACCCATAACCTCTAAGGCATCTATTTGTTCAGTAACACGCATGGTGCCTATACTAGATGTGATATAAGAGCCAACTTTACCTGCCATGATAACAGATACAAAAGTAGGTGCGAATTCTAGTATAACGGATTGGCGTGTTGCAAAACCAATAAGGTTTCTTGGAATTAGGGGGTTAGTAAGGTTTAATGCAGTTTGTATAGCTACAACGGCCCCAATAAAAAATGATATAAAAATAATAATACCTAGAGAACCATAAATTAGCTCATCTATCTCCTTTAAAATCAGAGATTTCATGATACGCCATTTTGTAGGTTTTTTAAATACCTCCCTTACCATAGTGGCATAGCTTCCAATAGATGCTAAATAGTTCATGTGGTATAAATATATTTCTTAATGTAAAAGTAACAATAATGGGTTGGATTTGACATTGTATTCATCTTTTAAGGCAGATTTTTATTTACTTTTACTTTGCAAAAATATATGTATGGATTATAGTCGTGCTTTAGTCTTTGGTTTAGTATTTGTTAGTCTGTTTTCGGTTTCAACGGTAACAGGCCAAAAGAAATCTAGAACTCAACAGGATACACAATTAAATGTAAAGCCTAAATTAGTGGTAGGTATTGTAGTTGATCAAATGCGTTATGACTATTTAACGCGCTTCTACAGTCATTATGGAGAAGGAGGATTTAAGCGCATGATCAATCAGGGTTTCAATTGTAAGAATAACCATTTTAATTATGCGCCAACAAGTACAGGTCCAGGACATGCTTCTGTATACACAGGAACAACTCCAGCAACTCATGGTATAATAGGAAATAATTGGTATGATAAAGTAAACGATGAAACGGTTTACTGTGCTGGTGACGACAGTTATGGTTCTGTAGGTACCGAAAGTGAAGCAGGGCAAATGTCCCCTCATCGTATGACAGTTACTACGGTCACAGATGAGCTAAGGTTACACACCCAAATGAGAGGCAAAACAATTGCAATTGCCTTAAAGGACAGGGGAGCAGTGCTTCCAGGCGGACATACAGCGAATGCGGCTTACTGGTTTCATGGTAAGGATGAGGGTAACTGGATTACTAGTACATATTATATGACAGAACTGCCTGCTTGGGTAAATGAATTTAATAGTTCTGGTGTAGCGCAATCTTATAAAAAAGCGTGGAATACGTTGAAAGATATAAATACCTATAAAGAAAGTGGTGTAGATGATAATAACTACGAAGGATTATGGGACGGTGAATTATCATCAGCTTTTCCGCATAATAATTCAGCTTTGCTAGATAAAAATGGTCATTTTGATATAATAAAATCTACCCCTTACGGGAATAGTATTACTACGGATTTTGCTATTGCCGCTTTGGAAAATGAAAAATTAGGAAAGGATGACGATACCGATTTTTTAGCCATCAGTTTCTCAAGTACAGATTATGTAGGACATAATTTTGGTGTAAATTCAAAAGAAATACAGGATACTTACATACGACTAGATGCTGATTTGGAAAGGTTACTTTTAGCTTTGGATAAAAAAGTAGGTGAAGGAGAGTATACTGTTTTTCTTAGTGCAGATCATGGAGCTATTGAAGTTCCTACCTATTTAAAGGATATGAAAATACCTGCAGGATATGTTGATTATACTACTGTAAAAGCTAAATTTTCAGACTTTTTAAAGTACAAATATGGTACGGAAGATATTGTGAAGAATTTTTCTAACCTTCAGATTTTCTTAGATCATAAAATTATTAAAAACTTGGATTTGGACTTGGAACAAGTTCAGGAAGATATTGCAAAGGAGTACTTGGGTTACGATTTTGTAGATCGTGTGTATACTGGCAATCAAATGTGGCAAAATGAATATACAAGAGGAATTCCTTATGTACTTCAAAAAGGCTACAATCAAAAGCGCTCAGGAGATGTTCTTTTGGTGCTTAAGCCTGGTGTAATAAGTTACGGTAAAACTGGTTCTACTCATGGTTCTCCACAAATTTATGATACACATGCTCCTCTGCTTTTTTTTGGAAAAGGAATAAAAAAAGGGAGTACAGTTGAGCGTACCGAAATTCCTGATATTGCTCCTACAATCTCTGCTTTATTAGGTATTTCATTTCCTAATGGAAGCACAGGAAGTCCAATTTCAGCTGTATTGAGGTAAATCGTATAATGAACGCATATCCAATAGGTATTTTCGATTCTGGTGTTGGAGGAACTTCCATATGGAAAGAAATCCAACATCTATTACCTTACGAGAGTACGATTTATTTAGCGGATAGTAAAAATGCACCGTACGGTGAAAAATCCCAAGAAGATATTCTTAAGTTATCTATAAAGAATACAGAGTTGCTTTTAGCGCAAAATTGTAAACTAATTGTAGTGGCTTGCAATACAGCAACTACGAATGCAATAGCTTATTTACGACGCACATATAATGTGCCTTTTATAGGTATTGAACCAGCAATAAAGCCGGCGGCTCTAAATTCTACTGCTAAAAAGGTTGGAGTTTTGGCCACCAAAGGCACGTTAACAAGTAGTCTGTTTCACAGTACTATGCAAAATCATGCGAAGGATATAACCATTATTGAACAACAAGGTAAAGGCCTAGTGGAACTTATTGAAGCTGGGCTGTTACATACTGATGCTACTCGTAATTTGTTAGAAAGTTACGTAAGACCTATGCTAAATGAAGGAATAGACTATTTAGTGTTAGGCTGCACACATTATCCTTATTTAATTCCTTTGTTACATGAAATACTGCCAGAAGGAATTAAGATTATAGATTCTGGAGAAGCTGTAGCGAAGCAGACCCAAAAGGTATTGGGGGAAGGTCTATTATTAAGTGCTTCAGAAACTATTGGTAGGCATCAATTTTTCACGAATACAGATGCCAATTTATTAGAGCGTTTTGTATCATCAGTTACCAAGGAAAAAACCGTTCGTTTTTTAGATTTTTAAATCTTTTCTAATTCTTGAATAGGTTAGGTAGGTAAAGGCATATGAATGCTTTTCGTCTTTAGGATGATGTTCTTCACCAGTAAGTTCCCAATAATCTAAATCTATATTAGGGAAAAAAGTATCCGCTTCCATAGTAGTATGAACTCTTGTTAGCTCTATGAAATCTGCTAAAGATTCTCCTTGTTTGTATATTTCGCCACCACCAATTATAAAAGCATCCTCTCCGGAGGTTAGTTGTATTGCATCTTCTAATGAATGTACAATAACACAATCATCATAAGGAACACTATAATTACGGTCTCTTGTAATGATAATGTGTGTGCGTTTAGGTAATGGTCTAGGGAAGCTCTCAAAGGTCTTACGACCCATAATGATTTTGTGCCCAATGGTTATTCTTTTAAAACGTTTAAAATCGTCTGGGAGGTGCCATAGGAG
>CALHVP010000242.1 GCA_938038975.1 uncultured Maribacter sp.
ATTTTATAATTTTGCACTCCTAATTTAAGTAAGGCCGTATCTTTCGGCAGGCAAGCTCGAGTGGCGGAACTGGTAGACGCGCTGGATTCAAAATCCAGTTCTTCGGAGTGCGGGTTCGATTCCCGCCTCGAGTACGATTAACAGATTAAATTAAACCAAAACCCTGTAAACGATATGTTTTACAGGGTTTTTTCTTTTTCTTGATATCATTTAGAACCATTTAAAACCATCTGGTAGGTGTCTAATTCGGGCGCAGTAGAGAGATCTCATTTACTGCGCCCGAATTGATTTTAATTATCTTATTTTCAGAATGTTACAAGCTTTACTTTTGTAAATTATTTTCTATATTTAAGTATTATATATTCGAAAATCATGCAGAATTCGTTGTCAGTTTTATTTTATGTCAGGAAAAAGGGTGCTGGTGACCTATCTATGGCCACTATTTATCTTAGAATAACGGTCAATGGGAAAAGGGCGGAAGTTAGTACCATGAGGAAAGTTTCATTGTCTAAATGGGATGCTAAAGCCAATAAGGTAAAGGGATACACAATAGAAGCGAAGCAGACCAATCGTCATCTCGATATAATTAAAAATAGAATTTATGAGATTTATCAAAATCTACTAAATGATGATATAGATATTGTATCTGCGTTGACTATAAGGGACGAATATATTGGAACCAATAAAAGTAGAAAACTAATTTTGGAAATGTTTGAAGAGCATAATCTTAGAATGGAAAGATTACTTGGTAAGGAATTTTCATTTAGAACATTACAAAGATACAAGACGACAAAGAGGCATCTTTTAGAATATATACAGTTCTGTTATGAATTGGAGGATTATCCTATCAAGAGGATTGATGTTAAATATCTTAACAGCTTTATTTACTACTTAAAGTCTGAACGAAACCTTTCGCATAATTCAGCTTTAAAATATGTTGCTTATTTTAAAAAAATTATAAGGGTTGCTTTTGCAAATGGTTGGTTGGATAAAGACCCGTTTTATAATTTTAAACTTCGGCCAAAAACTATTGATAAAGAATTTTTGAGCAATGATGAGCTTGTTAAACTAATACAGAGTGATTTTTCTATCCCGAGATTAGAGCACGTAAGAGATGTTTTTATTTTTAGTTGTTATACAGGTCTAGCTTATGTTGACGTTGAAAAGCTTAGGGAAGATGATATTGTAATTGGAATGGATGGTGGACGGTGGATAAAAGTGAACAGGACTAAAACAAAAACATTAAGTAGTATTCCAATTTTACCCATAGCTGAACAAATTATAAGTAAGTACGCCAGCTTACCAAAGATTGATAATAAATTACTACCAGTATATAGTAATCAAAGAACTAACGGATACTTAAAGGAAATAGCAGACCTAACGGGGATAACTAAGAAATTAACTTTCCATATGGCCAGACACACTTTCGCAACAACGGTAACTTTATCCAATGGTGTGCCAATCGAGTCGGTCAGTAAAATGCTCGGTCACAAATCTTTAAATACGACCCAGCACTATGCTAAAATTCTAGACTCTAAACTTTCTGAAGATATGACAAACCTTAGAATACGATTTGAAAATGAAAATGTACCGTTTCCTATTCCTATAAATGTTTCTTAGAAAATAAAACTAGAAATATCATAATAAAATTGAATTTATGAGCCTCCTTAGGAAACGTCCTTGAAACTTTTATTTTAGCAGAACAGATGGACTAAAAAGGGATTTTTGGAAAATCTAGATAGGTTTAAGCAGCTTCCTCCTTTTAATTTCCCTTTTAATCAAGAAAAGCTCCCTTGAAGTCTGGCCAGCTACGGAGGTATTTTCTTCGGCTCTTCTGAGTAAATATGGCATTACATCTTTTACCGGGCCATAGGGCAAGTACTTTGCAACATTGTATCCTAAGTTTGCTAAATTATAGCTAATATGATCACTCATGCCAAATAATTGACCAAACCAGATTCTATTATCATTTTTTGCAAGTTTATGTTTCTGCATACTTTGTAGTAGTAAATAGGTGCTTTCTTCATTATGCGTACCAAGAAATATGGACATATTTTCCAAATTCTCTATCATGTAATTAAGTGCCTTGTTAAAGAGGGTGTCTGTTTTGTTCTTATCCAAACAGATAGGGTCTTGATATCCAATTTTAATTGCCCTTTCCCGCTCTTTTTCTAAATAGGCGCCGCGTACCAGTTTCATTCCTATTTTAAACCCACCTTCAGTAGCTCTTTGATATAATTGTTTTAGGTAGTCAAATCTATCGTGTCTATACAGTTGTAATGTATTAAAAACAATGCTAGTTTCCCTATTGTACTTGACCATCATACTTTCCGCTAGTTCATCCGCAGCATCTTGCATCCAGCTTTCTTCAGCATCTATCAATATAGGAACATTGTATTCATAGGCTTTCCCACAAACTTGATCATACCTGTTTGTGATTTTATTCCATTCAACTTGTTCTTCTGCGTTGAGCTTTTTTCCTTCAGATAATTTTTGATAAATTTCAAAACGTCCAAAACCTGTCGGTTTAAAGACTATAAACGGTATCCCTTTATTTTTTCTAGCATACTCTACCGTTTTTAGAATTTTATGCATTGCCAAATCAAACTGCTCTTCTTCTTCTTTTGCTTCTACGGAATAATCTAGAACGGCGCGAACATTTTTAGAATACATTTTATCAATTACCGATAAGCAATCATCTTCTGTCACACCTCCACAGAAATGGTCAAAAACAGTAGAACGAATGAGTCCTTCTACTGGCAAATGAACTTTTAAAGCGAACTTGGTTATGGCAGCACCAATTTTTACCAAGGGTTCACGTTTAATCATTTCAAAAAGAAAGAGTGCTCTTTCCAGTTCAGAATCAGATTTAAGGGCTAAAGCGACTTCGGTATTATCAAATAGGTTCTCCACTTATTCTTTATTAAATGTATTATTCAGTGCCGCATACAGTGCCCCGGATACGATTAAAGATTGTACCGCCGGAAACCCAATTGGATATTGATATTGTGTTATGTATCCTACTAAAATACCCACTAGAATACTTGTCGTTGCCAACCAATTCCAAGATTTAATTGTAACTAACTGCGTTTTGCTGACAAAAAAGAAATGCGCCATAATAACGCCCGCAATTACAGGAACCACTACTGCTAGGGTATATAAGAAATTGACAAATTGCTCCATAATGCCCAGTAAAGCCAGTATAATTCCTATGATGGCAAAAAGGAAAGTCATTTTTTTTCTGCTTTTGGCATCATGTAGATTAAACATGTTACACAACACCAAACCTCCTGTATAGTTACTCACCAATTGACTCGTCCAAGTGGCAACCCAAAGTACCACGAAACCCCAAGCAGGAAAACCTAACTCTTGCATTACTTGCACGATATCCGAATTGCCTGTACCCATAGACATAATGCCTCCAACTAAGAATAGCGGAAAACCAACGATGATAATACCCAATGGGATTAAAATATTATCTCTCCAAGTGGGCTTAGCAAATCGTGTATAGTCTGGTGCAATTAACCATTGCGCTACATTAATACTAATGACCAAATTAATCGCCTCAATAAAAGACATACTGCCTTCAGGATTCCATTCAGTTATTTTCTCCCAACCCATATTACTTATAGATAAATAGAGTGCAACGGTTACCAGCAATAGTCCTGCTGGAATAGCAACATAATCTACCCATTTAATAGAGGCATAACCCAAGATAGAGGGAATGGCAAAAAGAATACCTATACCTGTTGTGCTTAACACATATAAAAAGAAATTTTCATCTTTATTGATACCCACTAAAGCGCTAAAAGCATCTGCAGCAACTGAAGTCTGTATAGCCCACCAACCGAGCGTTAGCGCCAAGATGACAATTCCTACAATGATACGAGATTGCTCTTTTCCAAAGCTCAACGCTGCTAGTGCAGATGATGTTAGACCCGTTTTTGCGCCTATATAACCCTGAATTGCATTTCCAATCCATTGAAAAAAAACAAGGCCTATCAATAATATTCCTATGATTTCTAAAAGACTAAAATTCCCTATTAGAATTCCCCCAATTAATAACACCGGGATACAAAACTCTAATCCCCCAAAAATAAATGCTGGCACATACCAAGGTTGTCTTGCATTTTCCGGTATCGCTACTGACGAATAATCAGCATTTTCTTGCGAACTATTTGGTGTGTTTTCCATCTAGATATAATTTCCCCCTAGGTTTCAAAAATCTGCCTTAGTTTTCTTTGAACAAAAAGAAAAGAATCTTACTATCCTCTAAGGTTTCCGTTTCTCTTACCTCGTCTTTGTTCAGATAAATCAAATCCCCCTGATTCATTATTTTCTCACTACCATCTTTGGTCAGCACCTTTAATTTTCCCGAAATTAAAAAGCTTATTTCATGAGATTCTAGCGTTTTAAATGGGAGTAGTTGCCCTTTTTTTAAAACTACCGAACCGCAATCTACAGCTACACCTTCTTCTTTTTTTTGAATGATGTATTTTAGATACTCTCCATTTTCTGGGTAGTTTAATTTTATAACTTCCATGCTATCAAGGTTTGATTATGCTTCAGCCATTTTAGGGTAATGTGCTATAGCTTGCTCCTTGGTAATGAAGCCATTTTTTAAATCATTTTGAATTTTCACTAAAGGTCTGTCTTTAGGGTTGCCATAACCGCCACCTGTTGCAGTTACCAATTTTACCCTATCACCTTTATTGAGCTTCACGTTCGTAACTACATTATAGTTCTCTTCGGTACCATCTGTTCTAATTACCGTAAAGTAATTATAGCTTCCATCTTTACCTTCTTTAAGGCCCCAAGTGGGAATAGAGTAGCCTAGAAAAGCTCCTGTTAAGAACGCCTCTTCTGATAATATTTTAAAAGTTAAATACTGCCCATTTCCACCTTGAAATTCTCCATAGCCTCCCCCTTCATTATGAAATGCATACTCTTCTACGACTACACCATATTTGCGTTCCCGTGTTTCTGCTGGAATATTGTAAGATTCTCCATGCGCATAGGAGAATTGTCCTCGATTTCCATCATGGAAAGCACAAGCTCCCCAACCTCCGGACAGCGGTTCGGCTTGTACATAAAACTCATTGGTTACAGGATGAACTCCAGAAATGTACGTTACACATACCGACCTGAAATGGCCTGCAGGTAATTTATCCGGTACTACAGGCCCTAGTGTTTTTAGCAATAAATCTATCGCTGCCAAAAACACTTCATAATACACAGATATTGGTGCAGGTGACTCGGCGCTCACTAATGTCTTTTCTGGACAAATTAATTTAACATGTTTAAAAGAACCGTTATTCGCAGGAAGTGTTGGTGTTGTAATAGCCTTAAAAGCGGCTCTTACTGCAGTTTCCAATCCTGTTCGTGATAAATTTAATGGGCCTTTTAATTGCTCGTGAGACCCTGTGAAATCACAAGTCATATTTTCATTAGAGATGGTAATTTTTAATTTTATTGGAAACGGGCCATTACCAAAACCGTCATTTTCTATCCAACCCGTATTCTCATATACACCATTGGGGATTTTCTGGAGTTCTTTTAAGCTAATTCGTTCACCATACTCCATAAATTCTTCAGCTGCTTGTTTGTAGGCGTCCAAACCATATTTCTCAATCAACTTTATAATTCTTTCTGCACCAACATCATTTGCTGCAATACCAGAAAACAAATCTCCTAAGGTACTTTTAGGCAGTCTTACATTGGCTTTTATCATTTTTAGTACAGCGTCGTTAAGCTTTCCTTCTTCTTTTATTTTTATGAAAGGAAAATGAAGTCCTTCTTGATAAATTTCTGTTGATACTGTTGATACAGAACCTGGATTTGTACCTCCTATATCTGTCCAGTGTGCTTTATTTACTGTAAAAGCTACACGTTCGCCGTTGTAAAATATCGGAGTGATTATGGCGATATCCGAGAGGTGGGTACCTCCGCCAGCATAAGGTGTATTGGCAATAACAACATCGCCTTCTTTCAGTGCATTATCTTCTCCAAATAGTTTTAAGGTGTCTTCAACTACAAGGCTCATTGCTGCCAAAAATGTAATTACTCCGTTTCCTTGTGCGAGCAATCGCCCTTCACCGTCTGTGATTCCAACTGCATAATCCAATGCTTCGTAAATAATTGGACTCATACTCGTCCGCTGAATCGTTTCAAACATAGCTTCACCAATGGAGATTAATGAATCTTGT
>CALHVP010000243.1 GCA_938038975.1 uncultured Maribacter sp.
AGTAAAATTATTTAATTTAAAGGAAGCAAGGCTTTTTTCATTTCTAATTCTATCTTTGTTACAATGGGTAAAAAAACAAAAAAAAGAAAGGAGATAAAACGAAAATTACTACATAAGTATCGTTTAGTGATACTTAATGAAAGTACTTTCGAGGAGAAAATATCTTTTAAACTTAGTAGGTTAAATGTTTTTGTAACCGGTTCTTTTTTTATGATTGGCCTAATTGGGTTAACTATATTACTCATAGCTTTTACTCCTCTTAGAGAATATATACCAGGATATTCCTCTACAAAGCTCAAAAAACAGGCCACAGATCTCACCTACAAAACCGACTCTTTAGTAAAAACTTTAAATTATACTAATCGGTATTTAGAAAATATTAGAATGGTTCTAAAGGGAGACATAGAAAATAATGAAGTAAATAGAGATTCTTTGTTCCAACAGTTTAAGTTAGACCCTTCTTCAATAGATTTAACTCCAACAAGACAAGACTCCATGCTTAGAGCCGAAGTTGCACTTGAGGATAAGTATAATTTATTTGAGAGAAACCTAGATAAAAGGAACTTAGTACTTTTCCCACCAATTACTGGAACGGTATCCATGCCGTTTGATGCTCGTGAGAAACATTATGCAGTGGATGTCGTAGCTCCAATGGATACACCTGTAAAGGCAGCTGCAAATGGAACCGTTATTTTTTCTGAATGGACTGCAGGCACAGGGTATGTTATTATTTTGGAACATGAAGGTGGACTTTTAAGTGTTTATAAGCATAATGGGTCTTTAGCAAAGTTTCAAGGTGCTGTTGTTAGAGGAGGAGAGGTTATTGCGTCAGTCGGAAATACTGGAGAACTTACAACAGGACCACACTTACATTTTGAACTTTGGGACAATGGTAATGCTGTTAATCCTCTGGACTATATTGATTTTAAATAACAGCCATGTCTTTAAAAACGATTGCCGCTAAAATTTTTGCACAGTACATCTATAGAAAAACCTTAAAATGGTCCAATGATCCTTTGAAATCACAAGAAGCTGTTTTTAAATCACTTTTAAATAATGCTTCGAATACTAAGTTTGGTATAGATCACGATTTTGGTAATATCAATTCTATTCAGGATTTTGCAAACAAAGTTCCCATTAGAGACTATGAGGAACTAAAACCCTATGTGCAAGAAGTGGTAGATGGTAAAAGTGATATTCTATGGCCGGGTAAGCCTATTTATTTTGCTAAAACATCTGGAACTACCTCTGGTGCTAAATATATCCCTATAACAAAAGAGTCAATTAAATATCAAGTAGAGGCTTCTAGAAATGCTATGTTGCATTATATCCATGAGACTGGAAAGGCAGATTTTGTTCATGGTAAAATGATATTTCTCCAAGGCAGCCCTGAACTTGTTGAAAAAAATGGAGTTAAACTAGGAAGGTTATCTGGTATCGCTGCACATTATATACCAAATTATCTACAAAAGAACAGATTACCAAGTTGGGAAACTAATTGTATTGATGATTGGGAGACAAAGGTAAATGCAGTAGTAGAGGAGACAAAAGATCAAGACATGACGGTTATTGCAGGAATACCTTCTTGGGTGCAGATGTATTTTGAAAAACTTAATGAAAAAACCAATCGGAATATTGGAGACTTATTTCAAAACTTTGAGCTGTTTATTTATGGAGGCGTTAACTATGAACCTTACAGGAGAAAATTTGAACAACTAATAGGTCGTAGCGTTGCAAGTATAGAATTGTTCCCTGCAAGTGAGGGATTTTTCGCCTATCAAAACAAACAAAACGACAATGGTATGTTACTGTTGTTAAACGCAGGAATATTTTATGAGTTTGTTAAAGCGGATGAATTTTATTCTGAAAGCAGGAAACGACTTTCATTAGTCGATGTCGTAAAAGATGTGGACTATGTTATGATTATCTCCACAAATGCTGGATTGTGGGGGTATAATTTAGGAGATACCATTCGGTTTACTTCGCTTAAACCATTTAAGATAATAGTATCAGGAAGGATTAAACACTTTATTTCGGCTTTTGGCGAGCATGTTATTGCAAAAGAAGTAGAAGAGGCTATGCTACTAGCTACTAAGGAGACAGGCGCAAATGTAAACGAGTTTACGGTAGCGCCTCAAACTACTCCTAAGGGTGAGGAATTGCCTTATCACGAATGGCTGATAGAATTTGAAAAACAACCTGAGGATATGCTGCTTTTTATCAATGTGTTGAATAAAGCACTACAAGATCAGAATAGTTATTATGATGATTTGATTTCTGGTAAAATATTACAGACATTAAAGGTGGTATCTATTCAACAAAACGGATTTCGTAACTACATGAAATCTATTGGTAAGCTGGGCGGTCAGAATAAGGTCCAACGCTTGTCCAACGATAGAAAAGTTGCGAATGAATTGGTTAAATATAAAGTAGATTAATACCTATATATTCTACTCAATTATTAATCGTAATTTTACTTGAAATCTAAATATGAGTAAAACAATAACATCTACACGGGCTCAGGAATCTACAAACGCAATAGAGCGTTTATATATAACGATGCGTCATCTTTTTAATCGTGGTTTTTATAAACCCAATGGAGTTTCTGGAGAAGCTTTAAAGGATGCGCTTTTGTCTTTACGCCCAGAAATCTATGGTTCCGTAGCAGAATCAAAGGCAGAACTTAATGGACTCGTTTATGTTTTAGAAAGACTGCCGGCTGGTATAGAGGAATGTAAATTTATTAACCTCACCTCAGATGAGGGGTTTAAAATTTCACATATTAAGCCTATAATTCCACCCAAAAGAAGACGTAATTGCTACAGGATCGATGATGAGCAAATGAATATCGAAATTACGCGTGGGAGATCAGACATCTATGATATTCTTACACACTTAACTTTTTTGTTTATAGAGTCTGATAAAATCCGTAAACGCGTATTAATCCCCGATACAGAGCGGACTATAAGAGACT
Source organism: uncultured Maribacter sp. (assembly GCA_938038975.1). GTDB lineage: Bacteria > Bacteroidota > Bacteroidia > Flavobacteriales > Flavobacteriaceae > Maribacter. Next base: position 2,975 of record CALHVP010000243.1, read on the forward strand.
GGTCTAAACTTGAAGCTACAGTTAAGAAAGGAAAAATTACCCAAGAAGAACGGGAGATTGCCTTAATACATACTGCAAATATATTGGGTAGATCTTTTGAAGAAATTTTAGAGATCTATGGAAAGTTTGGCACTACCGATAATCCAGAGCGTTTTTTGAATATTGTGTATTGGTTAGGTAAATTATCTATAGAAGAGGAAATTACAGGTGAGAAACGGACTATTACATTTAGCGCGTTATTGAGAGAAAGATTAGGTCATCATATTCATGGTGAACGTTGGGCTAATAATATAAAAGAAACACTAAAGAAATATGATTTACTTGGTAGGCCAATTCATATAATTTCTGCAAACATGCATAGTGTTATGAATTCTTTATTTGCTAGAAATGCATTGGCTACAGAATTTGGAGATAATACTTCCCTAGAGATTTATGAGGCATTAAGTAGTTCTAACAATCAAGACTTGAGGGACAAAGTGAGCAAGGTTGCGGCAGATAATGGAATGATAGCTATTGATGACGTTTCTGGAACGAACATAGATGTACAAATCTTTGATTCAGCCAAATTTGGCCCAGGGGTATGTTGTTATGAATTAAAGGATGAACCCGATAATGTAAAACCTATTATATTTGTTATGGATTACGCCTTTGGAGAACAGGCATATGAAACAATAGATGAATTGTTGAAGCCTTTTAACAGTAAAAAGAAGAAGTCTGTATTCTTAAATGTTGCATCAATTTCTATTATGGGAAAAGCAGGGATATTAGAAGGAGGGAAAGGTGATTTAATGATTCCGTCTGCTCATATTTTTGAAGGTACAGCGGATAACTATCCTTTTAAGAACGAGCTGTGTGCTGCCGATTTTAAAAATCACGGCTTAAAGGTTTTTGAAGGAACTATGGTAACTGTACTAGGAACCTCGTTACAAAATAAAGATATACTCAGATTTTTTCATAAATCTACTTGGAATGTAATTGGTTTGGAAATGGAAGGGGTTCATTACCAAAAAGCAATACAATCTGCTTCTAAAATAAGAAGGAGTATAAGAGAAGATGTTAAGGTACGATACGCATATTATGCTTCTGACAACCCATTAGAAACTGGAAGCACTTTAGCTTCAGGAGGTTTAGGCACTACAGGTGTAAAACCCACATATTTAATTACAGATAAGATTTTAAAGCAAATATTTAATTCATAGTACCATGGCTGAAAAACAACCGCAAAATAATTCTGA
>CALHVP010000244.1 GCA_938038975.1 uncultured Maribacter sp.
AAAAGGGAACGACCTATCAACACCAATACCTCAATGGAGTTTTCCAGGGTTAAAACCAGGAGATAAATGGTGTCTTTGTATTATGCGATGGTTAGAGGCGGTTAAAGCAGAAAAAGCACCTAAAATAGTATTGGAAGCTACGCATGAAAAGGCATTGGAGTATACAACTTTAGAGCTGTTAAGCGGTTATGAACTCAAATGAAGTAAGTTTTACTCCTTTTTAAATGCCCACTTTAAAAAATTTGGAAATGCATTTCCCCAAGTAGGTAAGTCGTGCTTTCCTCCTTTTACCTCTAAATAGGTAATATCACCAGGGTAGGAATACCCTTTTTTCTCTAATTCTTTAATAACATCCAAGGTGTCATCAATAGCATCGATTACGCCGTTATTGTTTCGGTCTGCGGCCTCATCTGCTGTGCCACATTGGAACCAGAATTTTTGGCTTGCTACATATGCTCTATTTTTAATAATATCTAAGATTATTCTACTTCGATCTAGCTTATCTCCTTTTATATATGCTTTTTTTCGCCACCAGAAGGAACCACTAAAAACACCCACTTTATTAAAATACGCTGGGTTGTTATATACGATATCTAATGCAGATAATCCTCCAAGAGACATGCCGCAATAGACCCAGTCTATATGGTTTTCAGAAAACTTGAATTCTGATTTTAAAAAGGGAATAAATTCTTCAATTATAAAGCTTGAATAGACTGCTGCTTTGTTTCCTCTATCTTTAAAATCTGGAGTACTAGCAGTTCCATATTCATTAATACGATTATCGTTGCATTCAATTCCAACATAACAAAACGGATTCAAAGTTTTGTCTGAAAAGGCTTCGGTTAACGTTTTTTCAAGCTTCATGTTTTGATAGTCCTGACCATCATTCATTAAAAGAACAGGAAAAGGCTTCTCACTTTTTCTGTAATTCCCAGGTGCAATAAATCTAAAAACTACTTTTCTATTCAGTTTTTTTGAATAAAAATGCCCTTTTGCACTAATAAAATCTATCTGAAAATTCATATATTACGGTATGCCAGTGCAAGTATAACGATAACTAAAAAATAAAATTTGTTGTGTTAAAAAATAATTTATTTTTGCGCCCCTAAATAGTTGATAGTTAATCTGTTTGGATAAATTAAACATATGGCAAAAATTGAACATATCCCTTACTACTCCAATATCCTAGGAAGGAATATTATGGTTGAAGTAACAGGGCATTGGGGACACCCTATTTTAATGTTTCCATCATCTGGTGGACAGTATACTCAAAACGCAGATTTTGGATTGAATGCATCTGTAATGCACCTAGTTGAAGAAGGTAAGGTAAAGCTCTATAATGTAGAAACTATAGACATATTATCTTTCTACGACGACCATATGAATTCGGAAACAAAGATTCATAATTACGAATTGTATATGCAGTTTCTAAAAGAGGAATTCATTCCTTATCTTCAAGGAGAATGTAATACGCATAGAATAGGTGTTGCAGGTGTTAGTTTTGGAGGTTTCCATGCTGCCAATGTTGCTTTCCGTTTTCCTGATGTTGTTTCACATTTAATAGCTATGAGTGCGGCGTTTAATATTCGTAATATGACACCACATTCTGAAGACACACGTATTTATTTCAATTGCCCAGATGAGTTTATGCAAAACGAAGAAAGTTGGAAATACAATCATATGCAAATTGTGTTGGGCACTTCTGATTGGGACATCTGTTTAGATAAGAACAAACATATGTCTGGCATATTAAATAATAAGGGAATAGCGCATTGGTACGATGAGAAAAAATGGCAGGATCATGATTGGCCATTATGGAAAATGATGTTCCCAGAGTATTTAGAAAAATACTTTTAAGACAATTAAATTAGGGAGGAGTGATACTCGTATCTCAAATTAGTAAATAAATCAATTTTAAAATATAATAATTGATTCCTGCCTCTGCAGGAATGAAAGTAAATAACAAAATTATGGCAAAAAAAGTAGGTATATTATTTGGAATGGAAGACACTTTTCCATGGGCATTTATTGATAAGGTAAATGAAATGGGCAAAGGCGAGGTTATAGCTGAAGCAGTACAAATAGATAAATTACAACAAGGAATAGATTATGGATACCATGTAATTATTGACCGTATTTCTCAAAGTGTTCCTTTTTATCGCGCATATTTAAAAAATGCTTCTTTAATGGGAACCGCGGTAATAAACAATCCTTTTTGGTGGAGTGCAGATGAAAAATTCTTTAATAATTGTTTAGCAATGGAATTAGGTGTTCCAGTGCCTAAGACCGTATTGTTACCATCTAAAGAAAGACCAGATGATACTTCTGAAACGTCTTTCAGGAATCTAAAGGCTCCGTTGGATTGGGAGTATATGTTCGATTATATTGGTTTTCCTGCATATATGAAACCACACGATGGTGGAGGTTGGAAAAACGTATATAAAGTTGAAAGTGCAGACAATCTATTTGAATGTTTAGAGGAAACAGGACAATTGGTCATGTTACTACAAGAAGAAATCGTTTTTGACGATTATTATAGAGTATACTGCTTAGGTCAGAAGTATGTGCATATTATGCCTTATGAGCCTAGAAACGAGTTTCATGCACGCTATGCTACAGAGCCAAAGACAAAAGGAGCAGAGCATACGAAACTAATGGAACTAATTACGGATTATACGTTGAGGCTAAACAAATCATTAGGCTATGATTTTAATACGGTAGAGTTCGCCATACGAAACGGCATACCCTATGCGATAGATTTTTGTAATCCTGCACCAGATGCGGACATTAATTCTGTAGGGCAAGAAAATTTTGATTGGATTGTAGAGCATTCTGCAAAACTTGCCATAGAAAAAGCAAAGGCACATAAGCCTAAGAAAAACGGAACTTCTTGGGGTTCTTATGTTACCAACGCATCAACTCCAGTAGTATCTGTTGCTAAAAAAAGCAGCTTAAAAACAGCTGCACAGGCAAAAAAGACAGTACTTAAAAAAGTTGCTACTCCTGCAAAAAAGGCTGTTGCTAAAAAAGCACCAGCCAAAACCAAAGCCACTGCAGTTAAGAAAACAGCAGTTAAATCAAAGACAGCGGGTAAGAAAACAAAATAGAACACCAACTAAACACCAAACACGATTATGCATAAGTTCACACTGGGAATAGAGGAGGAATTTCAAATTCTGGATAGCGATAGCTTAAAGCTTCATTCCCAGATGTCGAAAATTATCGATGGCGGTAAGGTGTTCTTAAAGGAACGTATTAAGGAAGAGATGCACCAATCTATGGTAGAAATGGGAACTAATATTTGCGAGAATATTGGCCAAGCCAGAGATGAAGTTTCTTATCTGAGACAGCAGATTTTTGAGCTTGCATCTAAAGAAGGATTGCAAGTAGCAGCATCTGGAACCCACCCCTATTCTCATTGGAGTGAACAACTTATAACCCCTAACCCAAGGTATGAAGTGCTCATAGAGGAAATGAAAGATGTGGCGCGTTCTAACCTCATTTTTGGAATGCATGTGCATGTTGCTATTCCAAATAGGGAAGAAGGCTTGCAGATTATGAATGTTGCTCGTTATTTCTTGCCGCATTTATATGCATTGTCTACGAACTCTCCTTTTTGGGAAGGGAGGGATACAGGGTTTAAATCATTTAGGTCTAAAATATTTGACAAGTTTCCAAGAACAGGAATACCTCCATATTTTGCTAGTGTTCCTGAATATGATGATTTTGTAAATCTATTGGTAAAGACCAATTGCATAGATAATGGAAAGAAAATCTGGTGGGACATTCGTTTACACCCGTTTTATCCAACCGTAGAGTTTAGAGTGTGCGATATGATTATGACGGTAGATGAGGTGGTTTGTATTGCAGCCTTAATGCAATGCATCATTGCTAAACTAAGTAAACTACATCAAAAAAATCAGAGCTTTAGGTCTTACAGGCGTATTTTGATTAATGAAAATAAATGGCGCGCTGCACGTTGGGGTGTTGATGCGAAGTTAGTTGACTTTGGTAGGCAGGAAGAGGTAGCTTTCCCAACATTAATCAACGAATTATTAGAGTTTATTGATGATGTAGTAGATGAGCTAGGGTGTCGTACAGAAGTGAACTATGTGTATCAAATGCTTGAGCAAGGTTCAGGTGCAGATAGGCAACTTAAAGTTTATGAAGATACAAAAGACCTAAAAAAGGTAATGGAGTATGTAGTATCGCAAACACGTAAAGGGTTATAATTTACAAGAGATATAAACGTAATATTATTTTTTTACGTTAGATAGGAAAGATAGATGTTAGATGGATAGAAAATATAAGATTGCTGTTTTAGATATGAATGCTGGGCACCCCAATGAGGGAATGCGTTGTATTAAAATGCTAGTGGCTCAATTTTTAAGTATTAAAGAAATAAAAGGAAGCTACGATGTTTTTGATGTTCGTGTAAAAAACGAAATACCTAAGATTAAGGATTATGATATGTTTATATCATCTGGTGGTCCAGGAACTCCTTTAGTGCTAGGAGATAGTTGGGAAAATGCTTATTTTAATTTCTTGGATGCAGTCTTGTTACACAACCTTTCAAAGCCTAATAAAAAGCACCTTTTTCTAATTTGTCATTCTTTCCAACTGGCTTGTTTACATTGGGATTTAGCTAAAGTAACAAAACGGAGATCTACTTCTTTTGGAATTTTACCTATGCATAAAACAAAAAGTGGAGAGAACGAAGTCTTGTTTCAAGACTTAGACGACCCTTTCTATGCTGTAGACTCTAGAGATTACCAAGTAATTGGACCTAAAGAATGGAAATTAGACACACTGGATGGTCAAGTATTATGTATTGAGAAAGAACGGCCCAATATAGCCTTGGAACGCGCAGTAATGGCGATACGATTTTCTAATGAGATATTTGGAACACAGTTTCACCCAGAAGCAGATGCAGAAGGCATGACCCGCTATTTTGAGCGTGAAGATAAAAAAGCGGTGGTGATTAAGAAACATGGAAAACGGAAGTATAAAAATATGCTGGAACATCTTAATGATGATGACAAAATAATGAAAACAAACGCTGTTATCATTCCAAGATTTTTAAAATTAGCATCAGAAGCCATTGAGCAAGAAAAATTACAATTCGCATGATCTCAAAAATTAGGGAACAATTCAACCAAGGATTTAAGAACGAATATTACGAGAATCTTAAAAAGGAAATTGTAGACACCTATGGTGAAGGGACCGCTTTTCGCTTGTCTGAAACCCCTATTTTTATTAGTAAAAAAGTAAAGGAAGAGATATTTGATGCTTGTGACAGTATTATTAACCAACTGTGGCAATTAGATTTTGAAAAAATACGGGCCCAGTTTGTGCCAAAAGATATACAGTCTCCATCTAAAATTGGGAAACCCCATTTCTTAGCCATTGATTTCGGACTCTGTGAAGATGGTAATGGAGGTATTACCCCTCAATTGATTGAGCTACAAGCTTTCCCTACATTGTTCTTTTATCAACCTTTTCTAGGCCAGGCTTTTTTGAACAACTATCCAGCGATGCCTAAAGAAGGATTTGATTATTTTTTTAGCGGACTTAATCAGGAGCAGTATACGAAGGAAGTTAGAGATGTTATAATCGCAGACGAGAATCCTGAGAATGTTATTTTAATGGAATTGTATCCTGAAAAGCAAAAGACCAGAATTGATTTCTGGGCTACAAAAAAAGCGTTAGGGATAGAGGTGATCTGTATGACCAAAATAACCAAGGAAGGAAGAAACTTATTCTACAGTAAAGACGGTGTTAAAACTCAAATTAAAAGAATATACAATAGGGTAATATTTGATGAAATCGAACGCACAAAAGATTTAAAAACTGAATTTAACTTGAATGATGATGTAGCCGTAGAGTGGGTTACGCATCCAGATTGGTTCTTTATGATTTCTAAATGTGTAATGCCAAAATTAAAGCATGCTAATATCCCAAACTCTTTTTATTTGAATGATTTTCCTTCAAATATCAAGCTATCGGAATATGTGCTCAAGCCTTTGTTTTCATTTGCTGGCTTGGGAATCGATTTATATCCAACCAAAGAAAAAATTGCGAAGATTACGGACAAGGAAAACTACATCCTTCAAGAGAAAGTAACTTACGCATCTGCCATAAAAACCAAGTCAGAAAAAAATTCCAAAGGAGAAATACGTATTCTCTATATCTGGGATGAGAAGAATAACCGTTTAAAACCAGTTACTAACCTAGGTCGCATGAGTAAAGGCGAATTGATCAATGTATCTCATAACACAGAAGAAAAGTGGATAGGCTCTTCTATCGGTTTTTTTGAGGAATAATTGTCCCTTCTTCTAATATTGACTCCCAAAAAGGGAAAGAACTTTTGCTAAAAATTAGTACTAGCTTCAATTTGAATTGAGGATTATACAAGTATAATACCCCAAGCATCTCGACTGCGCTCGATATGACACACAGACAAAATCAACTTTTTCAGCCCTGAATTATGCTAATTTTTTTACTTTCTAACCTCTAACCTCTAACCTCTAACCTCTAACCTCTAACCTCTAACCTCTAACCTCTAACCTCCATCAACTTAGCAACATACTTCCCAATCACATCAAACTCCAGATTCACAACAGTACCTTTCTTGTAGGTATTGAATCTGGTATTTTCGTAGGTATACGGTAT
>CALHVP010000245.1 GCA_938038975.1 uncultured Maribacter sp.
ATGTGGTAAGTTGATGACTTCAGAATTATTGGGGCTTGGTTTACTGGATAAGGCAGATGTTCAGAATGAAAATCCAGATTGGCCAGCTTACAAGAAATATTTTATGCACGGGACTAGTCATCATATTGGTTTGAATACGCATGATTACGGAGCGTTAAAAACTCCAATGAAAGCCAATATGGTCTTTACTGTAGAGCCAGGAATTTATATTCCCGAAGAAGGTTTTGGAGTGCGTTTAGAAGATGATGTTGTGATACAAGAAAAGGGAGAGCCGTTTAATTTAATGGGAAATATTCCTATTGAAGCTGATGAAATAGAAAGCTTAATGGCTATGAAGTAGCCAGTTTACAGCAGCAGTTAGCAGTAAAATTGATAATGTCATCCTGAGCGCAGTCGAAGGACATATGTTTTGGTAAATTCCTTTAGAAATCGATTTACCAAAAAGTATTACGAAGGTGTAAAACCCAGATGATAAATTTGAAATAAATTATAGAACATGAAGTTAGTTTCTTGGAATGTAAATGGTATCCGTGCTTCGGTAAAGAAAGGATTTGCAGATGTAGTGTCTAGTTTTAATGCAGATGTTTTTTGTGTTCAGGAAACCAAGGCTCAAGATGATCAAGTTAGCGAAGCGCTAAAGGATATTACCACGTACAAATTGCATAGCAATAGTGCTGAGCGTAAAGGCTATTCTGGCACAGCAATACTATCTAAAGCACAGCCGGTGTCCTTTACGGTGGATATGGGAATAGCTGAACATGATTTGGAAGGTAGAATTACCCATGCAGAATATGAACATTTCCATTTTGTAAACGTATATGTGCCAAATAGTGGTAGTGGTTTAAAGCGATTGGATTACAGGAAAAAATGGGATAAGGATTTTACAACCTATCTAAAAAAGTTATCCAATAACAAGCCTTTGGTTATCACAGGAGATTTTAACGTGGCTCATACAGAAAACGATTTAGCTAATCCTAAATCGAATTACAACAAAACTTCAGGATTCACCCAAGTTGAAATCGATGGGTTAAACCATATGATGAAGGAGCTTAAATTGGTTGATAGTTTTAGGGCTAAATACCCATCAACTTTTGATAAGTATAGTTTCTGGAGTCAACGTGGTGGTGCTAGAGCTAGGAATGTAGGTTGGCGGTTGGATTATTTTATGGTTAGTGAGTCGCTTTGGCCTAATGTTGTTTCTGCAGAAATTCATGACCAAGTTATGGGTAGCGACCATTGTCCTATTAGTATCGAATTTAAATTTTAAAAATGATGCTTTTAGTAACGCTATTACAAGATGCAGCAGCTATTGAAAAAAAGATTCAAGAAGCTCCGGATAGTGGATATGAAATTGGCGTTGCGATTGGCACCTATCTTCCTTTTGTGATTCTAGTATTAATCGCTTACTTGTTTTATTATTCTTCTAAGAAGCGGAAAGGTATGCAGAAGGATTAGTTGTTGAATAATAATGCGTTGTTCAACGCTACCTTATGTGTCTAATTTTTGTTGGAAACTAAATTCACAATACAAAAAACAGAAAAAGCAGGTACTACCCAACCTAAACTAAATGCACTCAAAGGGATATATGATTGCAAGCCAGCAATAGTTTCTGCATATCCAATACTACCGAGAAAATCCGGAATACTAAAAACTACCGTTGCAATTACAACTGCCTTAAATACGGTCGAAGAACCATATTTTTCAGGAACCACATTCAAGAGAATTAGAACTATAGTTATTGGATAAATAAACATAAGTGCAGGTAAGGCTACTGCAATAATGTATGCTACATTAAATTGACCCATAACTACACCTAGAATACACCCTAAAATAGCAGTTAGCATATAAGCCATATTAGAGCCTTTAAATTGAGCTCGTACAAAATCTGATGTCCCAGTTACAATACCTACAGCTGTGGTAAAACAGGCTAAGCTTACTAAGATACTTAAACATAGGTTTCCAATACTTCCTAAACTTAATGTAGCCATTCCACTAAGTAGTGCTGTTCTGGATATATCTGAATCAAATGCTCCAACAACTAAGGTTCCTGAAAGAATTAATCCGGCATAAATAAGGAAGAGTCCTAATCCAGCTAACCAACCTGCTCTGCGAATAAGCGCTTTCTTATCTGCATATGATGCTTGTTTGTTTTCTATATTAATTGATATGATAATAACGCCACCTACGACCACAGCTCCTATCGCATCAAAAGTTTGATAGCCTTCTAAAATACCATCTGTGAACGGGCTAGGTATTCTCATTGTCGAAAAATCAAATGGGAAAGAAAATAATATATTGCTAATTAATAGAAGCAGTATGATAATGATAGCGGGAGTCAATAGCTTACCTACGATATTCAGAATCTTAGATCTATTGATAACAAAGACAAACACCAAACTAAAATAGATAATACTTGTGATCCATGAGGGACTATCAAAAAAAGGCGCTATTGCCATTTCATGAGTTACTGATGCTGTTCTTGGAGATGGTAAGCTGATGGATATAGCATAAATAATAAACGAATAAATTAAACTAAATGTTGGAGACACCTTTTTGCCAAAATCAAAAATAGTGCCCTGCAGTTTAGCGTGAGCTAAAATTCCTAAAATGGGAATAAGTACAGCAGAAACACAAAAACCAAATGCAACTAACCACCAAACCGACCCTGAGGTAAACCCTAAAAGTGGTGGTAATATAAGATTGCCTGCTCCAAAAAATAGGGAGAATAATGCAAAGGCGGTGACTACGATTTTTTTTGTCTGGTTCATGTTTAAAATCTACTGCGCAAGATAATTTAAATATGATAAAGCGAGGTTGTAAAAATTGTTCACCTATAAATTTTAGAAGTTTACAACAGTAATGGACTACATCACAACAAATTATGGTACAGATGGTTAAATTAATATACCTTGACAAAAATAAGAATTACGCTATTTTCGTTTAGCGTTAAATTAAAACAAACCAGTAACCAAAGCATTTTAAAGATTCCCAAATCCTACTGTGCAATTTAAAAATCCTACCACATGAAAAAAATATTCTGTAATATTTTTGGCCATCACTACTCCATTTCAAAGAAGGTAACTTCTCATATTAAAGAATACAAATGTATTCATTGTCAAAAGCAGGTAACCACAGATGTAAGTGGTAATCTTTCTATTTTGACTCCAGAATTACAGGATATAAACAGGACTTTGGAGCATATTTATCAAACAAGACACCATGCTGCGCAACAAGTAGCATAATTTCCTTTCTCTAAATAATAATACTGAATTCCACCCCATGGCTGGTGAAGGAATTTAATAGTTATTCCCGCGAACTAAGTAAGCATCTTTTATCTTAACTGTCGTAACGCCCCACAACGGATAAGTAGAGACTGCTCTTGTTTTCGGGAATTTTTTCGTGAGACCCGATTTTCAATAGCCATAGGATGACGCATTGAAAATCGATGGTCAAACGAACCCCAACTTTAAGTTGGGGTCTTTAATAGAAAACCTCTACTATGAATAGCGGATGAAGTTGGTTCATTTTTATTCGCTTTCAAACGAGTTCCAACCTTGTGCTGTGAGTGGTATTTTCGTTTCTGCTCTTGTAATAAGATTAGCACCTTCTGATGCTTGTGTCATATGACCAATGATAGATAAACTTGGATTTCCTTTAAGTTTTAGAAATGCTGATTGATCTACTGTAAAAAGTAATTCATAATCCTCACCTCCACTTAAGGCTATCATTGTACTATCTACTTTAAATTCTTCACAGCTAGAGATAACTGTTGGGTCTAACGGTATTTTATCTTCAAACAAATTACAGCCAACGTTACTGCTCTTACAGAGATGTAGTATTTCTGAAGAGAGCCCGTCACTTATATCTATCATTGAAGTGGGTTGAACGTCTAATTGTTGCAATAAAGAAACGATATCCTTACGAGCCTCTGGCTTTAATTGGCGTTCTACGATATAGGAATAGGGTTCTAAATCTGGTTGGTTGTTTGGATTTACTTTGAACACTTCTTTTTCTCTTTCTAAAATTTGTAAGCCCATGTATGCTGCGCCTAAGTCCCCACTTACTACGAGCAAGTCGTTTGCTTTCGCTCCTGAACGATACGTAATTTTATCTTCATCTACCTCACCAAGTGCTGTAATGCTTATCATTAAGCCTGTCTTTGAAGAGGTAGTGTCACCTCCTATTAAATCCACTTCAAACGCTTTGCAAGCTGTTGCTATCCCTGCATATAATTCTTCTAACGCTTCTAATGGAAATCTGTTAGACACTGCTATAGAGACTGTAATCTGCGTCGCTATAGCGTTCATAGCGTATACATCACTTAAATTGACCATAACCGCTTTGTATCCCAAATGTTTTAATGGCATATAGCTGAGGTCAAAATGGACACCTTCAATTAGTAAATCTGTGGTAAGTACTGTTTTCTTGTCAGTAAAGTCAAGAACAGCTGCATCATCACCAATACCTTTTAAAGTAGATTTTTGGGTACTATTAAAATTCTTAGTGAGATGATCTATAAGTCCAAACTCGCCTAATTTCTCTAATGAAGTACTATCGTTATTCTTGTTTTCTAACATATTGCAAAAGTAAGTAGATATGGTAAATTGTTAAGCATAAAAAAACTGAAGCTTTTGACTTCAGTTTTTTTAGTAATAGTTCTAATAAACGATGCTATCCTACAGAATAACCATCCCTATAGTTACGTTTTACATATTTATTGGCAGCTTCAAAATTGGTGACTTTCATATTTTGAGCATCCCATTGTAATCTTTTTCTACCATAGTATTGTTTTCCGCCACCCCAAAAACTTTTGTTTTCGGCAGCAGGATCTATTTCAAAATAAGCCTTTAACGCTAAGTTTCCTATTAGGATACTTTCTGTAAATGGTCCGGCATAATCAAAAGATGAGCTCGTTTCGGCGTTGCCATATCCTGCCATACAGGCGTTTACCCATTGTAGGTAATGACCTTCTGGTACACGAGCAATAGATTCCTCTACTTCAAACTGCTCGTTTAAACTTAAAGGTAGTAACCTAGGGTTAGCACCATAGCAATCTGCCATAAGTTTTCCTTTGTCTCCAATAAAAAGAACACCACCATCCCAGTTTCCTAAAGCCTCATCATCTCCAAGCTCTTCTGGCCTTTCTGGCAATAAACCACCATCCATCCAGGATACTTTTATACTTCCTTGTCCATCCGTTCTTGGGTAGCTAAGGTGTATTTTACTAGAATTTGGAAAGCTTTTTGGGTAATCTGCATATTGGAAGTTTCCGCTAAAAGAATCAGAAACACTACATTCTACTGTCTCTGGATATAAAATAGGAAGGATACGATATACAGGATCCATAATATGGCAAGCCATATCGCCTAATGCACCAGTTCCAAAATCTGACCAGCCTCTCCAGTCAAAAGGAAGATAAGCGTTATTGTAGTCACGCATTTCAGCAGTTCCTAACCAAAGATCCCAGTTAAGTCCTTTTGGAATAGCATCTTTTTTAGCAGGTGTTTGCAATGCCTGTGGCCAAATTGCACGATTCGTCCAACATTTTACAGTATGTACATCACCAATAATTCCTGTATCGTATATTTCTTTCATTTTACGCACACCATCTCCAGAACCTCCTTGATTGCCCATTTGAGTAACAACCTTGAATTTCTTAGCTGCTTCTGTTAACATACGAGCCTCCCAAATATCATGTGTTAAAGGTTTTTGCACGTAAACATGTTTTCCCATAGACATGGCTTGGTAGGCAGCAACAGCATGATTATGGTCTGGTGTAGATACGGAAACTGCATCTATGTTCTTTCCTTCTTTGTCTAACATTTCTCGAAAATCGTTGTAATAACTAGCTTTTGGAAAAGCAGCCCTTGATTTTACCGCCTGTCTATCATCCACATCACAAAGAGAAACAATATTTACATTAGGACTTTTAGCAAAAGAAGCTATATCGCTTTGACCTTTTCCGCCTGCTCCTATACCTGCAATGTTTAATTTATCGCTAGGAGCTACATAGCCTTGGCCACCAAGAACATGTCTTGGAACAATCATAAAGCCTGCAGCTGCAATGCTAGATTTCTTAACAAATGATCTTCTAGATTCGTTTTTTAATAAGGAAGGTTTTTTGGTCATAATGATATCGTACTTTTTATAAGGAAGTGAAAACAGTGTTCAAGATAAATCAATTATTTGTATTCTAGTATCTAAGCTAATGGATATTTTAAAGTGTCAACAAACCTATTTCATATCTTTACAAGGTTATACCCCACAAACAAAGCTTATGAAGAAGTTACTTTTTTCCAGCATTTTTATACTATTAATCATTTCTTGTTCCAATAACGATGATACTTCTTCGGATGATGATACCGTTATGGAAGAAGAGGAAATGGATGTAATAGATAATGAACCAGAAGAACCAGAAGATGAGGTTACACTTTCTTTTATTCCTTGTGAGAATGGGATGGCAGGAGAATATCCTTGTGGTGGTTATGATTTATTAGGGAGAATTTCTTTACAAGAATTTGGCAGTAGTTCTGGAAACGATATTTGGGGATGGATAGATGCTACCACAGGAAAGGAGTATGCCTTAATGGGCTTGAATGATGGTACTGCGTTTATAGATATTACCGATACAGAAAATTTGATTTATTTAGGGAAGTTACCTACAACAACAAGCTCTAGCTCTTGGCGAGATGTAAAGATTTATCAAGATTACGCCTACATTGTTGCGGAAGCAAGTAATCATGGCGTTCAAGTTTTTGACTTAAAAAAACTAAGAAACGTAGTTAGCCCTCCCGAAGTATTTTCTTCAGATTTTATTTACGATGGTATTGGTAGTGCACATAACATTGTTATAAATGAGGAAACAGGCTTTGCATATCCAGTAGGAACAAATCGTAATGATCAATTTAATGGCGGAGTTCATTTTTTAAGCTTACAAAATCCGGGTGCTCCCATTGCAGCTGGCGGTTGGGGAAATAATGGATATACTCATGACGCGCAAGTGATAAGTTATATAGGTCCAGATAGTGAACACAACGGGGCAGAAATCTTCGTAGGAGCTAATGAAAATGAAGTTGTTATTGTAGATATTTCTCAAAAAGATGCTCCAGTTACACTCTCTACGTTGTCATATTCGTTTTTAGGCTACACCCATCAAGGATGGTTTACAGAGGATCAGCGTTATTTTATTCTTGGAGATGAAACAGATGAGATTAATTCAGGATTTAATTCTAGAACCTTAATATTTGATATGACAGATTTAGATAACCCTGTCCTACATGACACCTATTTAGGCACCACAAGTGCAATTGACCATAATGGATATGTGGTTGGTGATGCCTTTTTTCTAGCTAATTATACGGCTGGCCTTCGAGTTTTAGATATTTCTAATATAGACGGTAAAGCTATCACTGAAAAAGGATTTTTTGACACATTTCCTGCTAGTAATAATACTCAGTTTGATGGTGTTTGGAGTGTTTATCCCTTCTTTGAAAGTGGAAAAATCCTGATAAGCGATATGAATCGCGGGTTTTTTGTAGTTAAAAAATCTGAATAGAATATGAGGAATCTTTTCCTTTTTTTTATCGGTGTTTTATTCTTTTCCTGTGAGAAGGAAGAGAATAATAGTGCTGCTTCTGTTCCTCAAATTGCTTTTATAGGTGAAGTTGATTGGGTAAAAACGTTTGGTGGAAGCGGAGATGAAACAGCGCAAGCCATTGTTTCTACAGTAGATGGTGGTTATGCGGTATTGGGATTCACTAATAGTACGGACGGAGATATTCAAAATAAATTTAATCCAGTAAATGATTATTGGCTATTAAAGTTTGATGCTCAAGGCAGTTTACAATGGAATAGGACTTACGGTGGTAGTAAGGATGACAGAGGACAAAGCTTAGCACAGACTAGCGATGGTGGATTTGTCTTAACGGGCTATGCTATGAGCGATGATGGTGACGGTTCTGTAAATAATGGATTCCATGATAATTGGATAGTAAAAGTAGATGCTCAAGGAGTTATAGAATGGGAAAAGAGTTTTGGTTTTTCGGGGCATGATCATTCGTATGATATTATAACAACAGCCGATCAAGGTTTCTTCTTTACAGGTTTTTTAGATATTACTGCAGCTAGGGCAGATGGTCATACAGAAAAAGGTGGTTCACTTACTAGACATGGTGTTGGTGAATTTTGGGGAACTAAAATTGACGAAACGGGAGCGTTGCAATGGCGGGGTTATTTTGGAGGCACCAATAATGATCGGTCCCATGCAGTGGTTCAATCAGAAGATGGCGGTTTTGTAATGACAGGATTTTCAGAGAGTAGTGATTTTGATATCAGCAATACGCAAGGAAGTTATGATTTTTGGATGGTTAAGATAGACGCAAATGGCAACCTACTTTGGGAACGGTCTTTTGGAGGTTCTGGAATAGAAATTTCTTATGATATTGCTAAAACAGAGGATGGTGGTTATGTAATTACGGGTAATACGTTTAGTGATGATGGGGATATTTCTAGTACAAATGGTGCGTCTGATTTTTGGTTGGTAAAAGTGAATGATGCTGGTAGTCTGGTATGGGAGCAAACTTATGGTGGTTCAGGCTTTGATGCTGCACAGGCTGTAATAGCTAGCAAGAATGGGGGGTATTTTATAGTTGGAAATTCTAAAAGTTCAGACAAGGACACCAACACTAATTATGGGGAGAATGATATTTGGATTATTAAGACTGATGAAACAGGTAATCTCGTTTGGCAAAAATCCGTTGGAGGGAGTGGATTTGATTTTGCTTTTGATATTGTAGAGAATCTAGATAGTAGTATTACAGTAGTAGGGGAAACGTCAAGTACTGATTTTCAAGATAGGGTATCCATGGGAAAATCAGACATGGTGATGATTAAAGTGAGATAACGGTTTCCTTTATGGTATCCATAAAAAAACCCTATGCTATTATATGTTATATTAATGTTAGGTTTTACCAAAAACAAGGACTGATCGCATATATTTGTAAACTATTTAGACCAAATCCAATTAAGAGATGATAGAAGTATCTGAAACGGCAAAAAAGAAAGTCATAGACCTCATGACAGAGGGTGGCTTTGACGCAGCCAAGGATTATGTTCGTGTAGGTGTAAAAAGCGGCGGATGCAGCGGATTGTCTTACGAGCTAGATTTTGATAATAAATTTGAAGAGACTGATAAGCTTTTTGAGGATAACAACGTACGTATTATAGTAGATAAGAAAAGTTTTTTATACCTGGTAGGTACCGTTTTGGAGTACTCTGGAGGTTTAAACGGTAAGGGTTTTGTTTTTAACAATCCTAACGCACAGCGTACTTGTGGTTGCGGAGAGAGCTTTTCATTATAACATTAGACACATTTAAGCATGGCATATACAGAAGAGGAATTAAAGAAAGAGCTGGAAACGAAGGAGTATGAATACGGGTTTTATACAGACCTGAAGTCAGAAACATTCCCAAAAGGCTTGAACGAGGATATTGTTAGGGCTATTTCTAAAAAGAAAGATGAGCCAGAATGGATGACCGAATGGAGATTGGATGCGTACCGTATATGGGAGCAAATGGAGGAGCCAGAATGGGCTAATGTACATTATCAAAAGCCAGATTTTCAAGCCATCAGCTACTACTCTGCTCCAAAACCACCAGATCCAAATAAAAGCTTGGACGATGTTGATCCAGAATTATTGGAGATGTATAGGAAGCTTGGTATATCTGTTGATGAGCAAAAGAAGCTGCAAAATGTAGCTGTAGATATCGTAGTAGATTCAGTTTCAGTAGCAACTACCTTCCAAAAAACACTAGGTGAAAAGGGTATCATTTTTATGCCTATTTCGGAAGCAATTCAGAAGCACCCAGACTTGGTAAAGAAATACATGGGTACAGTAATCCCTAAAAAAGATAACTTCTATGCAGCTTTAAATTCAGCTGTTTTTACAGATGGGTCTTTCTGTTACATACCAAAAGGAGTGCGCTGTCCTATGGAGCTTTCTACGTATTTTAGAATTAATGAAGGAGGTACAGGGCAGTTTGAACGTACGCTGGTAATTGCAGATGAAAGTAGTTATGTAAGTTACTTAGAAGGCTGTACTGCGCCATCACGAGATGAGAATCAATTGCATGCAGCTGTAGTAGAATTAATAGCTATGGATGATGCAGAGATTAAATATTCTACTGTTCAAAACTGGTATCCTGGGAACAAAGAAGGTAAAGGCGGGGTTTACAACTTTGTAACTAAAAGAGGATTATGTGAGAACCGTTCTAAAATCTCATGGACTCAGGTAGAAACTGGTTCTGCAGTTACTTGGAAGTATCCTTCATGTATATTAAAAGGGAATAATTCTATTGGTGAGTTTTATTCTATCGCTGTTACTAATAATTATCAGCAGGCAGATACAGGCACTAAAATGATTCACTTAGGAAAGAACACTAGAAGTACGATTATATCCAAAGGAATATCAGCAGGAAAATCACAAAATAGCTATAGAGGATTAGTGCAGATTGGTTCAAGAGCTGAAAACGCAAGAAATTTTTCCCAATGTGATTCTTTATTAATGGGTAACGAATGCGGGGCGCATACATTTCCTTATATAGAGGCAAAGAATAAATCGGCGCAAGTAGAGCATGAAGCAACTACTAGTAAAATTGGAGAAGACCAGATTTTTTATTGTAACCAAAGAGGTATTGATACAGAAAAAGCTATTGCTTTAATCGTTAACGGTTTTAGCAAGGAAGTACTGAACAAGTTACCTATGGAGTTTGCCGTAGAAGCTCAAAAACTATTAGAAATTAGTTTAGAAGGATCTGTAGGATAGAAAAAGAGCGCTATGAAAATCAGAAATAGCGACACATAGAAATGAGATAATGTCATCCTGAGCGCAGTCGAAGGACAGACTAAAAATCGGAAGGATTAGAATTATAGTTTTCTAAAGTAGGTTTAAAACGAAAATGAAAAGAGTACTATATATAGGTTTGATTGCAGTGTTGGCTTTCTCTTGTAAAGAAACCAAAAAAGAAGCTGTTGAAATGGTCGCTGAAGTGCAAAAACCAGAGGTTAAACTATACACTTTTAGTGGTGGTACTGTTGGGGTAAATAATTTGGAGCTTTTTTCCCAAGATACTACGTATCAAGGACAGACCAAAGAATTCGCTGATCCCTTTTACGTAATTAGTCACCCAAAAGGGAATCTAATGTGGGATGCAGGTCTACCTGAAGCACTTGTTGCGGCCCCAGGTCCCTTTACTCCGGAAGGAGGTGCCTTTACCGTTTCAAGAAAAGATTCTGTTTTAAATCAATTGAAGGTAATTGGGATGACTCCAGAGGATATAGATTTTCTAGCCCTTTCACACACTCATTTTGATCATAGTGGTCATGCCAATGTTATGCACAAGTCAACCTGGTTGGTGCAAGCTGCTGAATATGGAATGATTACTAGCGATGAAATAAAGAATGGTGAGAATGCAGGACTTTATGATGCTATTAAGCAGTTAGAAAATGTTAAAAAGTTGAACGGAGATTATGATGTTTTTGGCGATGGCACGGTAGTTATAAAATCAATGCCAGGGCATACTCCCGGGCACCAGGTTTTATATGTAGAACTTGCGAATCATGGTCCCGTATTATTAACAGGAGATTTGTACCATCTATATGAAAACAGAGAATTTAAAAGAGTTCCTAGTTTTAATTATAATGTAGAAGAGACCTTATCCAGTATGGATGCTTTTGAGGCTTTTGCAAAAGAGAAAAATGCAAAAGTGTATCTGCAACATCAAAAAGAAGATTTTAATAAAATGCCTAAGGCACCAGAATATTTAAAGTAGAAGCTAATGTTGATAATTAAGGATTTACACGCTCAAGTAGAGGATAAAGAAATTTTAAAAGGTATTAACCTGGAGGTTAAAGCTGGTGAGGTACATGCTATAATGGGACCTAACGGTTCTGGTAAAAGTACCTTAGCATCTGTAATTGCCGGGAAAGAAGAGTTTGAAGTAACAAAAGGGTCTGTTAGTTTGGAGGGAGAAGATTTAGAAGAGGTTTCTCCAGAAGAAAGAGCACATAAAGGGGTGTTCCTATCCTTTCAGTATCCAGTGGAGATACCAGGTGTGTCTGTAACTAACTTTATGAAAACGGCTATTAATGAGTCTAGAAAAGCAAAAGGTCTAGAAGACATGCCTGCTAAAGACATGCTGAAATTAATTCGTGAGAAAGCTGAGCTTTTAGAGATAGATCGTAAGTTTTTATCTCGTTCTTTAAACCAAGGATTTTCTGGTGGCGAGAAGAAGCGTAATGAAATTTTCCAAATGGCTATGTTAGAGCCAAAAGTGGCTATTTTGGATGAAACAGATTCTGGTCTTGATATTGATGCGCTGCGTATTGTAGCAAATGGTGTGAATAAACTTAAAAGTAAGGATAACGCCGTTATCGTAATAACGCATTACCAAAGACTGTTGGATTATATCGTACCTGATTTTGTTCACGTTATTCATAATGGGAAAATCGTAAAATCAGGCACCAAAGAGTTGGCTTTGGAATTAGAAGCAAAAGGATACGATTGGTTGAAGAACGAAGCAGTAGTTTAAAAAAGTACAACGTAAAAAGAAGCTAGAGCTAAGTCTCTATTTCTTAATACTGCCTACATATAGTTATTAAAAATATGGATTTAAAAGACAAATTAATTTCTTCTTTTATGGCGTTCGAGAACAACGTGGATGTGGAACATCCTGTTCACGATGTGCGTACAGAGGCAATAAAGAATTTTGAACATAAAGGTTTTCCTTCTAAAAAAGAGGAGGCTTGGAAGTATACTTCGCTAAATAGTCTACAAAAAATAGATTTTAGTATTTTTCCAAAGCAAGATAATGCTATTGAATACAAGGACGTTAAGAAGTACTTTATTCATGAAATAGACACCTATAAGATAGTATTTATAGACGGGGTTTATAGTTCTCACCTTTCAGAAACAACACACGATGGTGTAGATATCTGTCTAATGAGTTCGGCTTTAACCAAGCCAATGTATAAGCAGATTGTAGATGTATACTTTAATAAGGTAGCTTCTAAAGATGAGTCTTTGACGACACTTAATACAGCATTTAGCAGAGAAGGAGCCTATATCTATATCCCAAAGAATAAAATGCCTAAGAAGCCTGTTGAAATCTTACATTTTGCTACAGGGAATGAGGCATCTATTATGCTACAACCTCGTAATCTTATTATTGTAGAAGAAAACGCTGAGGTTCAAATCATAGAACGTCATCAGAGTCTTACTTCTAATGATGTTCTAACCAACGCTGTCACCGAAATATTTGCTGCGGAGAGTGCTATTGTTGATTACTATAAGATACAAAATGATACTGCTAATGCGTCTCTTATAGACAATACCTATGTTGACCAGAAATCTAAAAGCCATGTAAAGGTGCATACCTTTTCTTTTGGTGGTAAACTAACACGTAACAACCTTAACTTCTTTCAAAATGGTGAGTATATGGACTCCACTATGAAAGGTGTAACCATCCTTGGTGAAAAACAACATGTAGACCACCACACTTTGGTACATCATATAGAACCTAACTGTGAGAGTCATCAAGATTATAAAGGAATTTACGGAGATAGCTCAACAGGTGTTTTTAATGGTAAGATTATTGTAGATAAGATTGCTCAAAAAACGAATGCTTTTCAAAAGAATAATAATATTTTGATCAGTGATAAGGCTACAATCAATACAAAGCCACAATTAGAGATTTTTGCAGATGATGTAAAATGCTCTCACGGTTGTACTATTGGCCAGTTAGACGAGGATGCTTTATTCTATATGCAGAGTAGAGGAATTCCTAAAAAAGAAGCTAGAGCATTATTAATGTATGCATTTGCTAACAATGTTTTAGAGAGTGTACGTATTCCAGAATTAAAAACAAGAATCAATAAGTTAATCGCTAACAAGTTGGGTGTTAATTTGGGTTTTGATTTATAGGAGCATGATACGTATTATTACAACATATAAAAGAGTCGTTTTCATAACGGCTCTTTTTATGTTTATATGCCAAATAGGAACAGCTCAGGAAACTCGTTTTGGGGTAAAAGGAGGACTAAATTATTCTTCTATTGTTGGAGATGTAACAGAAGGTTTAAAATTCCGTTTTTCTGGTCATGGCGGTATATTTTTGGAAATCGATTTTTCTGAGAAATTCAAATTACAACCAGAATTGTTATATTCTTCTCAAGGATTTCAGTTTAGCACAGATTTGGCTACTATTGAAAATGGTGGTGGTACTGGAGACGACAACGATTTTAGAACCAACGTACAATTAAACTTTATTACAGTTCCTATCTTAGGTAAATTTGCTTTAAATGATAAATTGGATGTAGAATTTGGTCCACAATTTGGATTTTTATTAAATCAAGTTACAAAATTCAAGGAACTAGATCAGGAGGCTAATTCAACTGCTGATAGAAGATCCTCTATCTCTGGAGATTTTCAATTAGACTATGGTGCCGCGGTTGGTTTAGGTATAAAATTAAGTGATAACTTATCGCTATCACCTAGGTTTTATATTGGTCTTAGAAACCGTCTTAATGGGCTACAGGGAGCGCAAAACTACAATGCGGCTATGCAATTGTCTTTAAACTATATGTTTAGATAATTAAGTAAGATCTATTGATTTCAATTGATAATTCAAACTATATTTTTTTGGGATTTCGTTGGCTATGGTTTAACCTTTTGTTAGATTTTCCTACAACGGTTATGTTTTACATTTGGAGTAGATAACATTTAAATCTACTCGTATGAATGTAAAATTACTTTTTGGACTTTTGTTTCTTGTTTCTTTAACCACGTTTGCTCAAGACAAGAAATGGAGCGTTGAGACAAACTATGGAGTCATACCAAATGATGGTTTTGGCGGAGATGATAACATTCTCGATTTTGGACTTAAATACCGGTTCGCAGATTTCAATTTTATGCAATTAGGTTTTGGAGTAAATGGCGGTTTTTCAAAGGATGATATTAGGAGTATAAATGGAGAAGGAAGAACAACAGAGTCATTTTATATTCAGCCCAGAATTTTTACGGAATTCATTATTCCAGGAAGCGAGAAATTAAGACCCAGTATTGGCTTGGGTTACAGTATTGTTAATGACGATGTCGAGGGAAGATTAGATAATGAGAATATAATGTGGAATGTAACTAACGGAGGATTTAATTTGAACTTAGGATTATCATATGACATAACAAAAAGTATTTTTGTTCAGGCACAATATGATTTTATCAAAGTAAACTATAGAGATGAGCTTATTTTTCAAGGGGCTACCGTAAAGCCAGACTTCAATGAAAAATTAAATAATATTAGACTCGGTGTAGGTCTTCGTTTTTAATAAATAGTCTTTTTCGTTCTATTCAATGCTAAGGAATACAAGGAAAAAGACTTTATTTAAGGCTGCAGTAAGTATCTTTGTAGCTCAATTGTATGGCTATGTTTGAGGTAACTAAAATAAGAGAAGATTTTCCAATTTTAAAGAGAGAGGTCAATGGGAAACCATTGGTGTATCTAGATAATGCAGCGACATCACAAACACCACAACAGGTGATAGATGTAATTGTGGATTACTATTCCAACTATAACGCAAATATTCATAGAGGAGTACATGCACTTTCGCAAGAAGCTACCGATAAATATGAGCAGGCACGTCAAAAAATTCAAAAGCATTTCAACGCTAAGAACGCCTACGAGATTATTTATACCTCGGGGACTACGCACAGCATTAATATCGTTGCGAATGGATTTTCTTCATTCATTAAAAAAGGAGATGAGATTTTAGTATCCGCAATGGAACACCATTCCAATATTGTTCCTTGGCAAATGCTTTGTGAGCGCACTGGCGCTACTTTAAAAGTTATTCCTATGAATCTAGAAGGGGAGCTTTTGATGGGCGAATATGATGCCTTACTTTCAAAAAGTACAAAACTGGTTTTTTGTAACCATATTTCCAATGCTTTGGGAACGATAAACCCTATTGCTGAGATTATAGAAAAAGCGCATGCTGTAGGAGCAGCTGTTTTGATAGATGGCGCTCAAGCAGCGCCGCATTTAGTGGCAGACATGCAAGCTTTAGATGTCGATTTTTATACTGTTTCTGCACATAAAATATGTGGACCCACTGGAGTAGGTATATTGTATGGCAAAGAAGAATGGCTTACTAAATTACCGCCCTACCAAGGCGGCGGAGAAATGATTGCAGAGGTAAGCTTTGAAAAGACTACCTATGCTGGCTTGCCGCATAAGTTTGAGGCAGGAACACCTAATATTTGTGGTGGCATTGCCTTTGGTGCTGCTTTGGATTACATGAACCAGATTGGTTTTAAGGCTATTGCTGATTATGAGCATCAATTATTGGAGTATGCTACAGAAGAATTACTGAAAATAGAGGGTCTGAAAATTTATGGAACTGCACAGCAGAAAACTTCGGTTATTTCTTTTAATATCCAAGGAGTTCACCCATATGATATAGGAACAATTTTAGATAAATTGGGAATAGCAGTGCGTACAGGGCATCATTGTGCTCAACCTATAATGGATTTCTACAAAATTCCAGGTACGGTTCGTGCTAGTTTTAGTTTTTATAACACCAAGGAAGAAGTAGACATTTTGGTCACTGGTGTTAAACGTGCTACCGCCATGTTAGTATAGTCTTAGCCGTTATCATTCTCTTAAAGTATTGAAATCCATCTTTTGTTATCGTATTTTTGTGTAAACTATGGAGATGAAGATTAAAGAGATACAAGAAGAAATTGTAGAAGAGTTTGCTATGTTCGAGGATTGGATGCAGCGCTACGAATATATGATAGACCTTGGAAAATCACTGCCACTGATTGCAGCCGAATACAAAACAGATGATAATATTATAAAAGGTTGTCAAAGTAAAGTATGGGTACATGCAGATTTGGAAGCAGATAAATTGGTGTTTACGGCAGATAGTGATGCTATTATTACAAAAGGTATCATAGCAATTTTAATACGCGCCTTTAGCAATCAAAAACCGCTAGATATTATAGAGGCAGATACCCAATTTATAGACGAAATAGGATTAAAGGAACATTTGTCCGCAACAAGAGCCAACGGTTTAGTAAGCATGATCAAACAGATTAAGCTGTACGCCGTAGCCTACCAAACACAATTAAGTTAAGACATGAGCGATATAAATACAGCAGCAGATAGTGAAGATTTAGGGGAGAAAATAGTTAAGGTTCTTAAAACGATTTATGACCCAGAAATTCCTGTAGACATTTACGAATTAGGACTAATTTATGATGTATTAGTAAACGAGGATAACGAAGTAAAAATCCTTATGACTTTAACATCACCAAACTGCCCAGTTGCAGAAACCTTACCAGTTGAAGTAGAGGAAAAGGTAAAATCTTTGAACGCGATTAAAGATGCCGAGGTAGAAATTACTTTTGATCCACCATGGACGCAGGATTTAATGAGTGATGAGGCGAAATTGGAATTAGGAATGCTGTAACATTTTTAAAAAAGCGAGTATTCATAGATATGCAAAACAAAAGATTAAGTAAATCTCATGATAGAATACTATTTGGCGTTTGCGGAGGCATAGCCGAATTCTTAGGCTGGTCTAAACAAACAGTCCGAGTGTTGTGGGTTGTTTTTACCTTCATGGGATTGGGACTACTAGTCTATCCAATCTTAGCATTGATTATACCTTCTAAATAGTGGTGATTTTAATAAAGAAGATTATCCAAAAGAATAATGGCAGACGAAATTATAAATAAAGTAGTTCAGAGTAAACTCGTCACTTTTGATCTTGAGGATTACTATCCCAAAGGCGAACGTAAAGTCTTAGATGTAAAGGACTGGTTGTACGAAGGTTTTATTCTAAGGGAAAAGGAATTTAGAAAATACCTTTCGGAATATGATTGGGAACAATACACCGATGCTTTTGTGGCTATTAATTGCTCAACAGATGCGATCGTGCCAGGTTGGGCATATATGCTTGTTACTACTAAATTGCAGCCTTACGCCAAAAAGATAGTTCAAGGAAGTTTGGAAGATTTAGAAACTAGTTTGTATCAGCATATAATAGCTGATTTAGATGTTTCAGAATATGCAGATAGGCAAATAATTATAAAAGGATGTAGCCATAAACCGGTGCCACCAAATGCATATTTACTACTAACAGAAAAGTTAATGCCAGTAGCTAAATCTATCATGTATGGAGAGGCCTGTTCATCTGTTCCACTCTTTAAAAGAAAATAAAACACTTTTATTCGTTATGGAAATGTGACTATTATTACTTTTGCGTTTCTTAAAAAATAAACACTACATCATGAAAAACATTTTTTTAACTATCGCGCTTGTATTTACTTGCGCTTTTGGTTTCTCTCAAACAGAAGAGGAGCTTAAATCAGAATTAGGACCAAAGAAAGATTCCATTGCGGCAATCCAAGGTAGATTAGATGCTATACAAGGTAAGATAGATGCACTTCCAGGTTGGAAAAAAGGTGCTTTTGGTACCATTGGTGCTAACTTAAGCAATTTTAATAACTGGTATGCTCAAGGTTCTCCTAACAACTCAACAGGTAACATTGGCGTTACTGTAAATGCTTTTGCTAATTTAAATCAAGAGAAATTTTTCTGGAGAAACTCAGGAAATATAAATCTTGGATGGGTAAAATTCGATGATAAGGATTTAGCAACAGATGACGATAGCTTTAGACCAGCTGCTGATGTCTTTACCATTTCTTCTTTATATGGTCGTAAGCTTAGTGAAAAATTTGCTATATCTGGATTAGGTGAATACAGAACTACGATTTTGGATAATTTTAATGACCCAGGGTACCTTGACTTAGGTGTAGGTGCTACTTGGACTCCAATAACAGATTTGGTTGTTGTTATACATCCTTTAAACTACAACTTTGTATTTAGTAGTAACGATGCAGTTTTTCAATCTTCTTTAGGTGCTAAAATCCTTGCGGATTATACTAGAAAAATTGGTGCAGTTAACTTTAAGACTAATTTCTCTATGTTCCAGAGTTATGAGAATGGAGATTTATCTAACTACACTTGGATCAACTCTCTTGGTTATACCTTATGGAATGGTATTGGACTTGGTTTGGAGTTTGGCTTAAGAAGCAACAAGCAAGAGGCATTAAATTTTGCCTTAGCTAGTGATCCTACTACAACATTCGAAAACGTTGATAACGCATTACAGACGTATTTCTTATTTGGTCTTAACTACGCTTTCTAAAACAATACATCAATATTTTAAAATAAAAAACCCTGCTCGTAGAGCAGGGTTTTTTTAGGTTAAGATATTATCGTAAAATTTGGGTTTTACTCTAGCTATAAGCTGTTATTGATTTGGGGTCAACACTATTACTTAAACACATGTCAAAGGTATGTTATCACTTCAATTTTAGCGCAATTTATGTTGTGAACCGACCCTATGATGTGGTGAAAAATATGAGTAGTTTAAATTGATCGATGAACTACACAATTGGGCTCCTTAAAATTTTGAACAGCGGTGGTATTTTCATTCCTTAAAGCAAAATTATGATCTAAAAACTGATAATTACAATCTTATATAAAGGTAGAAATGCAGGTAATGAGGTGTAGGTAAAGAAAAATAGCGTATGTATTATCCAATAAAGATGGATGATACATACGCTATCAACATATAAGCACTAAAGCAACAATAGAATTCTAGTTAACTAGAGAATCTAGTATTCGTCTAAATGTTCTGGATATAAGAAATTATTATAAGGGAACCGTGTTACGTGTATATCTCTAACTTCATCATAAACACGTTTTCTAAACTCATCTAAATTTTCTTTATTCAAAGCAGAAATAAACAGGGCACGGTCGCCTACTTTCTCCATCCATGTACGTTTCCATTCTTCAATAGTAAAATGGCGAGAGGTACGCTCTGTTATAAGATCATCTTCTTCAATAGTGTCATGCTTGTACATGTCAATTTTATTAAAAACCATAATGGTCTTTTTATCTGAGCTTTTTATTTCGTCCAAAATTTTATGAACAGAAGCTATGTGTTCTTCAAATTGCGGGTGAGAAATATCTACAACGTGTAATAATAGGTCTGCTTCGCGAACCTCGTCTAATGTGCTTTTAAAACTCTCTACTAACTGTGTAGGCAGTTTTCTAATGAATCCTACCGTATCACTTAAAAGAAAAGGTAGATTACCTATAACCACCTTTCTAACGGTGGTGTCCAAAGTAGCAAACAGTTTGTTTTCTGCAAACACATCACTTTTACTTATCACATTCATTAAGGTAGATTTCCCAACGTTGGTATATCCTACTAAGGCAACACGCACAAGAGCACCACGATTACCACGCTGAGTTTCCATCTGGCGATCAATCTTAAGTAGCTTTTTCTTAAGTAGTGTAATTCGATCACGAACAATACGTCTATCCGTCTCTATTTCTGTTTCCCCAGGTCCACGCATTCCAATACCCCCTTTTTGGCGCTCCAAGTGAGTCCAAAGGCCTGTTAGTCTTGGGAGTAAGTATTCGTACTGTGCTAGCTCTACTTGTGTTCTTGCATAGCTGGTTTGTGCACGTTGCGCAAAAATATCTAGTATGAGGCTGGTACGATCTATAATCTTACAGCGTAGTTGTTTTTCTATATTACGTTGTTGGGATGGGCTAAGCTCATCATCAAATATGACAGCACCAATATCATTTTCTTGTACAAAAGTTTCCACATCTAAAAGCTTACCACTTCCAATGAGTGTTTTTGGGTTGGGTAAGTCCATACGTTGTACAAACCGTTTTATTACTTCGCCCCCTGCGGTATAGGTAAGAAATTCTAGTTCATCTAGATATTCAGTTACTTTGTCTTCAGACTGCTCTCTATTAATAATTCCAATAAGAACCGTCTTTTCGTACTCCGTTGTTTTCTTTTCTATCATATAATTATAAAGTACAAAATTAAGCAAAAGCACCCGTCCTATTTTAGTATTTTTATTAACTCAATAAAAGAAGGTATGCGTTTCCCATTTTTTAAGAAAAAATCTAAAGACCAATTATATACAATTGCGTTTTATAATCTCGAAAATCTTTTTGACGCCGAGAATGATAAACATACGTTGGATGATGATTTTACGCCCACTGGATTTAAACAATGGACACTGGAAAGGTATTCCCGTAAGCGTTCAAAATTAGCGCGTACCATATTTAATATAGGTAAAGAAGAGAATACATATCCTCCAGTGCTTATTGGTGTTTCTGAGGTTGAAAACCAAAAGGTGATTAAAGATTTAATTAGTACAGCTCCCTTAGATACCCTACACTATAAATATGTTCATTATGAATCTCCAGATGAACGTGGCATTGACACTGCTTTACTCTACAATCCTAAATATTTTAAGGTTATTTCTTCAGAAGCATTACCCTTAATTGTAGACAACCTTAATGGTGATCGGGATACCACTAGAGATATACTCTATGTAAAAGGCTCTTTAAATAATGAAGTCGTACATGTATTTGTAAATCATTGGCCTTCTAGAAGGGATGGTGGAGATGTTACCGAGTATAAACGTCTTGTTGCAGCTACGCTCATTAAAGAGAAAATGAAGCAGATAGAAACGACGGAGGTGAGTCCTAATTATGTGGTCATGGGTGATTTTAACGATGATCCTACATCTAAGAGTATTCAAAGCTTATTAGAAGACACCACTTTGTACAATCCTATGGAAAAATTACATTTTCCAAAACAAAGGGGTAGTGCCAATTATAAAAATACTTGGAGCCTATTTGACCAGATACTCATTTCTCATAATTTTCTTAATTATGAAAAAGGCAGCCATAGTTTTTCAAAGGCGAATATTTTTGATGAATCTTTTTTGAAAGAAAAGACAGGAAAGTATAAAGGTAATCCGCACCGTACGTATGCCGGTAGTAAATATTTAGGAGGGTATAGTGATCATTTTCCTGTGTATGTAGTTATGAAGTTTAATCCAAATTAGGCCTTTTTGGAAGTTTACAACAAATAAGAAAAACCTTACAAACATCAAAAAAGAGCACTTTCACAACAAGAAGTGCATACAAGCTATGTTATTCATCGAATAACTAGTTTTTTTAAGCATACAGGTTAGTATAGTTTATATAATTGTAATCCAAATCTTACAATTAAACCTACTTAACTATGGGCTATCAAAAACCTGGAAACAGTTTTTGTTTCTTTCTCCTGCTTTTCACACTACTATTCATAAATGCATGGACCGTTTCTGCACAGTCTGAGGCATTAAAGAAAATTATAAAGAAAGATTATGATTTTTCCAAGATTGGTGCAATGCATGTAGATCTCGAATTTGATTTTGAGGAAAACAGGCAAAAAACTTTGGCACTTGCAAAAGTAAACCACTGGAAACTTACCGAAGTAATGCAGGATGGTACAAAAGTAGCGTTGCAAGAAGTAGGAACAGATGGCAGCCCGCTGTATTATCAAACCTATTCTGATAATGCGAGTCAGGCTTCTCGTGCAAACACATTACATACGAACGGATTGTTAGATTTGAATTTGGATGGTTTTGGAATGCAAGTAGGTGTTTGGGATTCTGGAGTAGCATTGACCACGCATCAAGAATATGATATTAGGGCTATAGTAGGAGATAATAGCGCAGAGGTAGACAATCATGCCACTATGGTTACCGGAAGTTTAATTTCCTCGGGCGTAAAGACAAATGCACAAGGTGTTGCTTATGCTGCTAACGTTATAAGTAATGATTGGTCTAGAGATAAGCTTGAAGTTGCTGAAGCTGCTGCAAACGGTTTGTTGCTTTCTAACCATTCTTATGGTATTAAAACAGATCGTGTACCAAATTGGTATTTTGGGTCCTATATAAAAGTAACCCAAGACTGGGATAACATTATGTATAATGCGCCATACTATCTAATGGTAAACGCTGCCGGAAATGCACAAAAAAGAAATGACAATCAAAATCCAATAGCAGGAACCGCCTCAGATGGTTTTGATTTAATGCTTGGATTTACGTTAACTAAGAATAGCATCACCGTTGCTGCGGCTGACACTAAAATTGCACGTAATGGAGATTTAAAAAATGCTTCTGTATCTGCCTATAGTAGTTTTGGACCTGTAGACGACGGTAGAATAAAACCAGATATTGCAGGAGATGGTTCTTCTATCTATTCAACTGCTTCTCAAACAGCTAAAAGTTATGGAACATCTGCGGGTACCTCAATGGCAACACCAGGTGTTACAGGTGCGCTTTTACTTTTACAGCAATATCATGAACAATTGTATGGCACGTATATGCGTGCAGCTACCTTAAAAGGTTTGGCTTTGCATACAGCAGATGATGTTGCTGAACTTGGTCCAGATTATAAAATGGGTTGGGGTGTTATGAATTCTAAAAAGGCAGCCGAACTATTATTGAATAAAGAGTATAGCTCTCTAATTGAAGAAACTAGCTTAGAGGAAGGTGAAACCTTTTCGCTTACCCTTGCGGCAAATGAGATGGAAAATTTGAGTGCTTCTATTTCTTGGACTGATCCTGCTTCAGATTTTATAAACAGGGGTAATATGAACGATACCACTCCAGCTTTGGTGAACGATTTGGATATTCGTATGACACAAGACGGAGTAGATTTTTATCCATGGAAGTTAAATGCGGCCTACCCAGATGCTCCGGCTGAAAAAGGGGATAATCGTGTAGATCCATTTGAAAGAATAGAGATACCTAATGCCAACGGTACGTATACGCTAACTGTAACCTATAAAGGAACACTTGCCCATGGTAAACAGGATTTTACCCTTTTAGTATCTGGAGCCAAACTTACAGATTGTGCACTTAATGCACCAGAAGAAGTAGCGCTTGCAGATGCCACAGAGAATGAGATTACTATTCAATGGAATTCAATGGTAGACGCACTTTATGAAGTTCAATATAAAAAAGCAGCAGAAGAAGCATGGCAAACAGAATATGTGTCTGAACCTAATCTTATGCTACAAACCTTAGAAGTAGATGGGGAGTATGTAGTTCGTATACGTACGTTCTGTTCTCAGAATATAGCATCGGAATATAGTATGGAGTATCCCTTTACGTTCTTGGGAGAAACTACGGAATTAGGTCCTCTAAATGCTTTTGAAACCTTGAGTATAACATCAGAAATTAATTTTTCTATCTACCCTAATCCTGCGGTAGAATACATAAACCTAGATGACGAGACCAGCGATACTGCACGTTACGCCATTACTAGTACGGCTGGAACAACTGTAAAAAATGGAGCTGCTAAAAATGCGAAGATTAATGTAGCTGATTTAGCTAGCGGACTTTATATACTGCAGGTGATAGATACCCAAGGTAAAAGAAGTGCAAAATTCTACAAACAATAA
>CALHVP010000246.1 GCA_938038975.1 uncultured Maribacter sp.
TTTAACAAACGTTTGAAAGATGTAGATTCAAAATTTAAAAAATTCATGGATGTTGAAGTAAAAAAATTAAATATTCAATTGAAAAAAATTGAACTACAAATTAGAGCGAACAAAAAACTAAAATCATAAAATCATTTACCAATACTATGAAAAAAGTCATCCTATTTACCTTAACCTTGCTTGTTATAAGCGCTTGTACCGAAACAAAAAAAGAAGAAACGCAAGCCGAATTATTTGCTCGTATTGATACAGAGATACTTCAAAACTCGAAGGCGTATAGCACATTAAAAGAAGCAAGTGAGACTATTGGTCATCGCCTTACAGGTTCCGAAAATGGAGCCAAAGCGGAAGAATACACTTTTAATAAATTTAAGGAGTATGGATATGAAGTAGAGCACCAAACCTTTGAAGTAGAAGCTTGGGCAAGAGGAATGGTTGCTTTAGCAATAGATGATGAACAAATGAAAGTGGTAACACTAGGGCATTCTCCCATAAAATCTGATGTAACTGGTGATATTATAGATAGGGGTAACGGGCTAGAAGCCGATTATCTAAGTGACCCAGATGGTGTTCGTGGTAAAATTGCACTAGTATATATTAATATTTTAGAAGGTAGTCCAGAAGGTCTTACCAATTTACACCGTAGTGAAAAGACTTCCTTGGCTATGAAATATGGCGCAATAGGAATTATAATTATCAATCAAGTACCAAATGGTGTGCTGTTAACAGGAACAGCTTCAGTCACTGGAGCACTAATTCCTATTCCTGCAGTTTGCATTGGAATGGAAGATGGTATGGCTATTAAAGCGCAATTAAAAGATAAAAGTGTATCGGCTCATATAGAAATGACGAATAAAAGCGATATGATCAAAGCTCGAAATGTCGTAGCAACTTTAACTGGTAGTGAAATTCCTCATGAGGAAATCGTTATTGGTGGGCATTTGGATTCCTGGGATTTAGCAACTGGAGCCATTGATAATGGTATTGGATCTTTTGCCGTTCTAGATATTGCACGCGCTTTCAAAGCAAATAACTTACAGCCTAAACGTACTGTGAAATTTATCATGTTTATGGGTGAAGAACAAGGCCTTTTTGGCTCTAGACACTTGGTTGCTGAAGCAATAAAGGGCAATACCATAGATAATATAAAATACATGATGAATTTGGATATGGCAGGAAATCCAATTGGTATGAACGCAGGTGGGAAATTGGAGAACGAAACGTTTTTTACAGCGTTGGGAGCGGCTATACAAAAGCAGGACACGGTTTATCAAAACACGTTTTCTAATCGTTCTGGATTGCATAGTGATCACCAACCGTTTATGCTAGAAGGTGTTCCCATTTTATCTGTTCACAGTAATTTAGATCGTTCTATTTATGGTTGCTATCATAGTGATTGTGATGATTTTAATTTAGTTAATAAAGACCATATTACGAATACAGCACGTTTTGGTACCATGATGCTATACGGGCTAGCAAATGCGGAAACCTTACCTGCTATCAAAATGGACAGTGAAACCACCAAACAATTCATGATTGATAATAATCTTAAAGAAAAATTGATTATTGGTGGAGACTGGAAATGGGGAGAATAGACTGTAGATAAATTAAATAATTTTATGAAAAAACACCTGTTTCTTATTGGCTATTTGTTTGTCATCAGCTTAGGCTGCTCTCAAGAAAAAGATATACAACCAACATCTCAAGACTATTTTGATATCATCCGGCCTGTTTTTACTGGAGATCTAGCCTTTGAGACTACTGACTATGTAGCCCAATATTGGCGTGTAGCCGGAAATACAGGTTTTAACAAAAGCGTGTATTGGATTTCTGAGCATTTGGAAAAAGCAGGTTATATTTTGGAAAATAAGGCTACAAAAGATGATAGACTTACGTATCGTATTGAAAAACGTCCTATGAAATATCCAACATGGGAGCCTGTTTCAGCTTCTTTGCAACTTACAGGAGATGAAGAAGAATTACTACTTTCTACAACCAATAGAAACATGACCTATCTTAACTCTGCTTCAACACCTAAGGAAGGTGTTGAAGCAGAAGTTATTCATATAACCGAAGATAATCTGGATGATTACAACCTTAAAGAGAAAGTAATTTATTGTGCTTCTAGTATACGTGGACTTTATCAAAAAGCATTAAACAAAGGTGCTTTAGGTATGATTACATATAACAACCCTTCCTATCTTCAGTCAGAAAAAAACACGACTTCTATTCAGTTTAGAAGTCTTCCCCCCCAAACAGATTCTCAATTTTGGGGCATAGCACTTTCATATGCTGCAAAAGAAAAACTAGAGTTTGCATTAGAAAAGGGTAAAGTAGAAGTGATGGTACATATCCAAACCAAAATATATGACTCTGAAGAGCTTACGGTAGTAGCAAATATAAAAGGAGCAAAATTACCAAAAGAACGGCTTGTTTTTAGCGCGCACATTCAGGAACCAGGAGCAAATGATAATGCTTCTGGAGTTGGGGCGCAGTTAGAAATGGCTACGTTGGCAGCTAATTTATTTGAAAACAAAGAAATAACGCTAGACCGTACGTTAACCTTCTTGTGGGGCGATGAAATTATCTCAACACGACGATATATTCAAGAGAACACAGAGCGTGCAAAAAATATTAAATGGGGTATTAGCTTAGATATGGTAGGGGAAAATACAGCTATTACAGGTGGTAGCTTTTTAATTGAAAAAATGCCAGACCCCAGTGCTATTTGGACTCGGGGAAAAGACAAACATTCTGAATGGGGTGGTGATGTTCTATCCATAGAAGATATGAAGCCACACTACCTCAACGATTTTATAATAGGAAATTTTAAAAACCAAGGTGCTTTTGCCAATTGGGAAGTGAATACAAATCCTTTTGAAGGTGGAAGCGATCACACCCCTTTTTTAAATGCGGATATCCCAGGATTACTACTTTGGCACTTTACAGATCAGTTCTATCACACAGATAATGACAAGATTGATAAGGTCTCACAAGAAACCCTAAAAAATGTTGGTATCGGAGCTTTGGCGAGTGCACTTACTTTGGTAAACGCTAACACTGCTACTGCAGAACAAGTACTTGCTAGCGTAAAACAAGCGGCTCAAGAACGCTTGCAAGCCGAATTTGATCTCAGCCTTAAGAGCATCAAAAATGGTGGGGCAGCAAAAGAGGAAACCGCCATACTAAAAGCTTGGGAAGACTGGTATTTAAAAACGATGTTAACAGTGGATGATTTAGAACAACAACCAACTAAAGAATTTAAGGCTAAAATTTTACAGTCGCAACAAGACTTAAAAACGATTGTAAAAACTCAAATTAAACAGTTTGAAAACAACTAATTCAACTCCACATCATACGCTTGCAAATCTTCGGGAGTCATTAAAAGTATATTTACATCCATAGTTATTGGAGTTAAAGGTTCATTTAAACTATCTCTTGGAACACTAACCATGGTATCCACCAAATCCATACCTTTTATGACCTTTCCGTAGACGGTATAATCGCCATCCAAACGGTGTTCACCTTCTTTGTTCTGAACGATATAGAATTGACAGCGTGCCGATAATTTATCTGGATTACCGTCTCTGCCAGCACCAAAAGCACCATAGGCATGTGTTAACTTCTCATTGAATTCAGGCTCTAGTAGGTATTCTGGATCATTAAAACCTTCGGGAGTATCGGGGCAACCAGCTTGTGCAACAAAATCTGGAATGACACGGTTAAAAGTAAGGCTATCCCAATAGCCTCTATTTGCAAGTTCTATAAAGCTTGCTTTATGATTTGGTGTTTCCTCATTTAACCAAACTAATATTTCTCCTTTAGGAATTAGAATTTGACCTACCTCATACCTTTTATCAGCAGAACAGCTCGTTAAAAAAAGGAATAAAGAGGAGATTACGAATATGTACTTCATATCAAAACATTTCAAACATAAACCTACAAAAAAAGAGGCTGTTTTAAGGCCTCTTTTAAGTTTAAGGTTGGGTACTATCTAACTTTTTCCCATGGCTCCTTTGATAGCTCCAACAATGGCCATCAATACACCACCACCAACACCACCGCCGGCTACACTTCCTAATATACCAGCAACATCAAGACCACCATCTACTCCTGCAGCAGTACCGGCACCAACACCTAGCATTCCAAGTATTTGTCCGCCAAGTCCACCACCTAATATACCAGCGATCGAGTTGCCTAGGGTACCAAGATTTAATTTAGGCAATAACTTGCCTATTAAATTTCCTCCGGCAGCACCGGAAACTAATTGAATAATTAAAGGTAAATACTCTTCCATGTTTAAACTGTTAATTGGTTATTTATCAATAAATTAACAATTTAAAAACGTAATAAACAATTATTTAGTTAATATATTATATTTATAATTTTTAAAACAAGCGTGTTTTTCGTTAAAACTAATTCTTTAAACATTTAGTGATTTCATTTCTAAAACCCTACCTAGATTAGTTTTTCTTGTCACCGCTAAAACTTATTACTAACTTCCACTCAAGAACTTCAACATATTAAAATGAAACATTTTTACCTTCTTACATTATTTAGCATTAGTATTGGAATTGCACAGATCCAACCCACTTTACCGGAAGAAGTGTCCAAGTCTTTAAAATCAAAAGTAACGCTAACAGAAAACTCGGTTTTAAAAAATGTGTTATTAAAGAATATAGGCCCTACAGTTATGAGTGGCCGTGTAGCGGATTTAGAAGTAAACCCAAAAGACCCAACAGAATTCTATGTAGGCTACGCATCTGGTGGAGTTTGGCACACAAAAAATAATGGTACCACTTTTACTCCTATTATGGATAACGCCGTAACCATAAATGTGGGTGATATTGGAATTCATTGGCCCTCTAAAACTATTTATGTAGGAACTGGGGAGAATATTTCATCTCGTTCTTCCTACTCAGGAATAGGTGTCCTAAAAACTACAGATAACGGAAAGACATGGAAAAACATAGGTCTAAACGATGCGCATCATTTTGGACGTATCCTGGTAAATCCAAATAACGCTGACGAAGTTGTCATTGGAGTTACAGGACATCTGTATTCTCCTAACAAAGAACGTGGAATGTATAAAACTACCAATGGGGGTGCTACATGGCAAAAAACATTATATATAAACGACGCTACAGGAATTATTGACGTAGCATATGCGCCTAATGACTTTTCCATACAATATGCTGCTGCTTGGCAAAAAGATAGAAAAACATGGGATTTTACTGGTAACGGAAATGCCTCCGGAATTTACAAAAGTATGGATGGTGGTAGTTCATGGGATAAAATTTCAACAATAGATAGTGGCTTGCCTACCGGTGAAGGTGTGGGTAGAATAGGTTTTTCGGTGTACGATGAAAATACCGTATACGCTGTTCATGACAATCAGCTTAGAAGACCAAAAAAATCTGATAAAAAAAGTAAAAGTGAAGGCCTAGAAAAAAATGATTTTATAACAATGTCTAAGGTCGATTTTCAGAAATTAGACACGAAAGATTTAAATTCCTTTTTAAAGAATAATCGTTTTCCTAAAAACTATACGGCCGCCACGGTAAAGGAAATGATTGAGAAAAATGAAATAAAACCAGCTGACATTGCCCGTTATTTAGGCGAAGATGACCCAGATGCTCCTGACACTCCGGTTATAGGTGCAGAAGTATACAGAAGTGATGACGCTGGTAAAACATGGAAAAAGCAGAACGAAGACTACATAGAAGATTTGTTTTATAGCTATGGCTATGTATTTGCCCAAGTGCGTGTAGATGCTTCTAACAAGGATAAAATATACCTCTTAGGTGTGCCCATTATCAAGTCAGATGATGCTGGCAAAACGTACACATCAATTCAAAAAGAAAACGTTCATGTAGACCATCATTCGCTATGGGTTAACCCTATGAGGCCGGGACATTTAATTAATGGGAACGATGGAGGTTTGAATATTTCCTATGATGACGGAGGAAACTGGACTAAAAATAATTCAGAGTCCGTAGGTACATTTTTTGCAGTTAATATAGATTATCAAGAACCTTACAATGTGTATGGAGGATTACAAGATAATGGCGTTTGGATGGGAGCCCATAACGCCAAAAGTGATTTTAGATGGCAGCAAAGTGGGCATCACCCTTGGAAAGGTATTGCTGGAGGTGATGGAATGCAAATTCAGATAGACCGTAGAAATCCTAATATTATTTTTACCGGTTCTCAATTTGGTTACTACTCCCGTATAGACATAGAGAATGACAAACGCACTTTTATAAAACCATCTCATAAATTAGGAGAATCGCCGTACCGTTTTAATTGGGAATCTCCCATTCTACTATCATCCCATAATCAAGATATACTTTACTTTGGTACGAATAAATTTATGCGCTCCATGGATCAAGGGGATACCTGGGAAGCTATTTCGCCGGATATTACTGCGGGAGGAAAAAAGGGTAATGTTCCTTATGGTACACTTACCACTATTTCTGAATCACCTTTCCAATTTGGACTGCTCTATTCTGGCAGTGATGACGGTTTAATACAAATATCAAAAAATGGAGGTAGTACTTGTGAGGAAATCGGCCAAAATATAAACCTATCTGGTTTAAAATCCGAACAGGCATTATGGGTGGCACAAGTAGTTGCTTCTAAACACAAAAAAGAACGTGTTTATGTAGCGCTAAGCGGATATCGTTATGATGATTTTACTACGTATATCTATCAAAGCGATAACTATGGTAAAACTTGGAAATCTATTTCATCTAACATCCCAAATTCACCAATGAACGTGATTATTGAAGACCCTGTAAACGAAAATATTCTATTTTCTGGAACAGATAACGGTCTTTATGCATCTATGAATCAGGGAGCTTCTTGGGAGGCTTTTCAAAATGGCATGCCATATGTAGCAGTTCATGATTTAGTGATACAACCAGAAGCTAAACATCTAATTATTGGCACCCATGGTCGTGGAATCTACAAAGCAGATATTTCTCAGTTACAATTAATGACTCCAGATATCATGGCAAAAGACCTTCACGTTTTTGATTTGGATACCATAAAGCATTCTAGCAGATGGGGAAGCTCTTGGAGCTCTTGGATGAAAGCTACTACTCCTGGTCTAGACCTCACCTTTTACTCCTCTAAAGGGGATACTTTTACTGCCACAGTAAAGACAGATGATGCTATTGTAGTTAGCACAACAGAACTTAAAGGAGACAAGGGTTTTAATGTACTTTCATTTGATGTAGCCTTTTCCAAAGCTGGAAAAACGAACTATCTTAAAAAGCATAAAACAGAACTTAAACAAGCTAAAAATGGAAAGACGTATTTGCCAAAAGGAAGTTATACTATACTACTAACTGGTAATGGCAAAACCGAGACCAAAACGTTCACCATAGAATAAGAAAAATGAAAATAGTAGACTGGAAAATTCTACCAGAGCTTGGAGTGAGTCACGATTCAAGCATCAAGAAAAAAACCTTAATTGGTTCAGGAGAAATTCCTCAGTTAATGATGTTCAGCACAGCTGTTTTTACACCAGGACAATCTGTAGAACTTCATAAGCATGACACAATGTTTGAAGTATTTTATATTCAAAAAGGAAAAGCTATTTTTGAAATTAACGGAATTAAACACGAAGTTAATTCGGGTAAATGTATAACTATAGAACCAGGAGAATTACACAGGCAATCTAATCCATTCAAGGAAGAAGTGCATTGGATTTATTTTGGGATAGCGACTGATTAACTTTAAATATAACAAATGAAAAAGTCAAGAATAATTCTTCTAATATGTGTTTTTATAGGTCTCAATTCGGCTGCACAAAAAGAAGAAAATAAAATCAAAGTGCTTATAGTAGACGGTCAAAATAATCACGTACAGTGGCCAAAAACGACTGTGATGCTCAAAACCTATATGGAGGAAAGTGGTCTTTTTAAAGTCGATGTCATCCGCTCTGGATATACTTGGAAAGGGGAGGAATTTATTGCTGATTTTCCTATTGATGGTCTGCCCCCAACGATAGCCTTGGAACAACCGAAGGCTGATTCGGATTTCAGTCCTAACTTTTCCGATTATGATGTGGTTATCTCCAATTTTGGATGGAACGCTGCAGCTTGGCCCGAAACGACACAAAAAGCCTTTGAAACTTATATTGAAAATGGAGGTGGGTTAGTCGTTTTTCATGCAGCGGATAATTCCTTTCCGCAATGGAAGGCCTACAATAAAATGATTGGTCTTGGTGGCTGGGGAGATCGTAACGAAAAAGATGGCCCTTATGTTTATTACGACGATAATGATGAATTAATTTACGATACCACGCCCGGAAATGGCGGCGGACATGGCCCGCAAAGTGAATATCAAATTCAAATTAGAAATACAGAGCACCCAATTACCAAGGGAATGCCAGCACTTTGGATGCATACAAAAGATGAATTATATCATAAATTAAGAGGACCTGCAGAAAACATGGAGGTACTAGCTACGGCATATGCAGATGCTAAAAACGATGGAACTGGAAGACATGAACCTGCCTTAATGGCTTTGAACTTTGGTAAGGGACGTATTTTTCATAATATCATGGGTCACGCAGACTATTCCGTCGCCTGTGTTGGGTTTATAACCACCATGCTGCGTGGAATAGAATGGGCAGCAACAGGAAAGGTTACACAAGAGATTCCAGGGAACTTTCCAACAGCAGAAACATCAAGTTCAATACTTTTTAAACAATAACCTATGGAGCTAACTTTAAGTATACCAGCATTACTATTTCCTGCTATATCGCTGACTATGTTAGCTTATAATGCGCGCTATCTTGCCATTGCAGCTCTAATTAGACAACTACATCAAAAATACCAAGAAACGGCATCGGAATCCGTAAAACTACAGGTTAAAAAGTTAAGCAAACGGTTGACCATTATAAAGAACATGCAGGCTACGGCCATATTCAGTTTTTTGTTGGCCGTTATTACCATGGCGCTAATCTATTTGGAATATGCTACTATGGCCAAAGTAGTGTTCGGCATCAGTTTGCTTGCCTTAATGATTTCCTTGATTCTTAGTTTGATAGAAGTACAATTATCTACCAGAGCACTCTCGATCCAGCTTAAGGATATGGAATAA
>CALHVP010000247.1 GCA_938038975.1 uncultured Maribacter sp.
TTTTCTAAGGTAATGGCTCTTCCTTCCATCACAGCATTCTTATTGAACGAGGTGTATAAAAAACATGTGTCAAATTTTTCACCTTGGGTTAGACTTACTATAAAATTCTTCTTTACATAGGTATCTGTTTTACCCAAAGCATATTCCAGCTTTGGATTATAATGCACTTTAAAAACTGGTTTTCCTGATACATGCTTAAAAAACCGTACTAATTCTGGAGGCGAATTATAACCATCTTCTTTACGGTATCTAGGCATGAAATCTCTTATTTCAAAAATATTATCACCAGAAGTGAAACGGGTAATTAAGATTGCGGTATGTTTTTTATAGCGCTGTTTA
Source organism: uncultured Maribacter sp. (assembly GCA_938038975.1). Classification (GTDB taxonomy): domain Bacteria; phylum Bacteroidota; class Bacteroidia; order Flavobacteriales; family Flavobacteriaceae; genus Maribacter. The sequence continues at coordinate 340 of CALHVP010000247.1, forward strand.
ATGACATAAGATTCATCAACCAGAATCTCAAAACTACCTCCAATAGTATCATCTAACAATTTTGCAAAAACCGAAGAAGAGTCAAACTCTGGCAAACAACACCAATCAATGGAGCCTGTTTTAGAGACCAATGCCGCACTTCTACAATTTCCTATAATCCCGTAATCTAAGTTATCCATGTATTTTTTATGTTTTAATCCGATGTCAACATTTTAACTATTTAAGTGAATTCCAATTACGCATCACTACTATCTGTATTAAAAAGGACTTAAAATGCTGTATCGTTAAAAATTCTAATTCAAATGGACTTTCAATTGGTATTGCCCATGTTTTTACCGAAATTGAGAGAAATTAAGTTGAAAACAAAACAAAATCGGCTATTTATGTCCAAAACTATCATAATCTCAAATAGACTACCCGTTCAATTGCAAATTAGCAATGGAGACATCACTGCAATACCAAGTGTAGGAGGTTTAGCAACAGGAATGAAGTCCGTTCACTCTGGTGGAGACAGCTTATGGATTGGATGGAGTGGACTCACAGATGAGGAAATTCCGGAAGAATTAGCACCGAAAATAGACAAAGCCTTAGCCGCTCACGGATCTTCAAAAGTGAGGCTCACAAAAACGGAGGTAGATGGCTTTTACTTTGGATTTAGCAATAGAACCATATGGCCTTTGTTTCACTACTTTTTAGAATATTCTGAGTTTGAGCTTTCCTATTGGGAAACCTACAAAGCCGTAAATCAAAAGTTTGCAGATGCTATCCTAGAAAAGGCAGGTGAAAATGATACCATTTGGGTACACGATTACCAGTTAATGTTAGTTCCACAAATGGTGCGCGAAAAAAGACCTAATATCTCCATTGGTTTCTTTTTACATATCCCCTTCCCATCGTATGAAATATTTAGAACACTTCCTTGGAGACGTGAAATATTGCAAGGCTTGCTAGGATCAGACCTTATTGGCTTTCACACCTATGATTACGAAAGGCACTTCCTAAGTTCGGTTAGAAGACTATTGGGCTTAGAAGTTAGTTTTAATGATATTTACTTAGACGATAGGGTGATTAAGGTAGATTCATTCCCAATGGGAATAGACTATAAAAAATTCAGTGAAGCGGCAAAAGAACATTCACAGCGCAGCGAATCACAAAAATCAGAACTGCAAAAAAGGCTAGACACGCATAAGAAATCTGCCCCTGATGCTAAGTTCTTTTTGTCTATAGACCGCTTGGATTATTCTAAAGGAATCGCCAAACGATTAAAAGCATATGAGTACTTCTTAAGCAAGTATCCAGCGTATAAAGAAAAGGTTCGCTTGATTATCCTAGCGGTTCCCTCCCGCTCCAACGTTCCACAATACAAACTACTAAAAAAGGAAATTGATGAGTTAGTAGGTCGTATCAATGGGGAATTATCTACGGTAAGCTGGACACCTATTTGGTATTTTTATAGATCTATGCCTTTTGAAAACCTAATAGATCTCTACACTTCCTGTGATATAGCTTGGTTAACGCCTATACGAGACGGAATGAATTTGGTTGCGAAAGAATACATTGCTACCAGAACGGATAAGACAGGTGTTCTTATATTGAGTGAAATGGCAGGTTCTGCTAACGAGATGAATGAGTCCTTACTCATAAATCCGAATAATTTTGAGCAAATTGCAGATACCCTGCACCAAGCGATTAATATGCCAGAAACGGAGCAACAGGAACGCAACGGCGTATTACAAAAGAGATTGGAACGCTATAATGTAGAAAAGTGGGCTAATGACTTTATGACCTCTCTCGTAAACCAAAAAGAAAAAGAGGATGTTTATGTCTCTAGTAGGCTATCTGTAGACTTAATGAATACAGTCATGGAAGACTACATAAAGGCCAAAAGAAGACTTGTATTCTTAGATTATGACGGTACGCTTGCAGGTTTTCATAATGATCCCCAAAAAGCAAGTCCAGATGAAGCCTTATACAAGCTTCTAGATGAAATTTCATCACAACCCAATACCGATATGTACCTTATAAGCGGGCGCGATAAGGAAACCTTTACCAAATGGTTCCTTCCTAAAAAGTACAATATGATTGTGGAGCATGGGGTTTGGCTCTCACAAGATGGAAAAGATTTTCACATGTTAGAGAACGTGAAAAAAGATTGGATGGCCAAAATATTACCGGTACTGGAATCATTTGTTGATCGTACACCAGGGAGTTTTATTGAAGAAAAGAACTATTCCCTAGCCTGGCATTATCGCAATACAGATCCAGATTTTGGACAGAAACGCGCGGTAGAACTCAATACCGTATTAACCAGCCTTATTGCTAATGATGATTTAAGTGTCCTAAATGGAAACAAGGTCATGGAGATTAAAAGTAGTAATGTGAACAAGGGCAGGGCTGCTATGAGGGTATACGCAGAACAAGACTATGATTTTGTATTCGCTATTGGTGATGATTGGACAGATGAGTTTATGTTCCAAGAGTTACCGGACGATTCTGTAACCGTGAAAGTAGGTCGCCAAAAAACATCGGCAAAATATTTTGTAGATAATACCAAGAACGTGAGAGATATTCTAGCGCGTTTTGCAGAGAAACGTTAGTGTAACTAGGTAGGTAAATAATTAAACAGAAAATTTGGCAGGAGGGGGAAGTATACAAGGAATGATAGTCAGCCTGAGAAACAATAAAAATCTTCTCAGGCCAAAACGTTCATTTCTGAATCAAAGAAAAGAATTCTTGAAAGCTGCGAAGGGAGAAGTAAACCTTAGAAAAGCTTCTAAAGAAGAACTTGAATTATTCAGAAAAAAAATATATGGTCAACGTAAACGACAACGAAAAATAGACCTTGTTATTTGGTCAGTAGTTGGTGTAACTATATTATTTGGAACCTTAAGTTTAACCAAAACTTTGAATGACCAGATAAAGGATTCAAAAAAAGGAGTGTTACATATTAAAATGAATAATTACTTGGAACTGATTGAGGACGGAGATCATTGGTTAACAAAAAGAAAATGGCATAATGCTATCTTTCAATATAAAAAAGCATTAGAAATTTTTCCAAAAGAATATGATATAAATTACAGATTAACATATGCACTTTGTCTGCGTTGTGAGGCAGATTTTACTTACTGCAAAGAGGCTAAAGATAAATTGGACGAATTGCTTTTACAATACCCAAATAGGAATGAACTCTTGGAATTACGGGGAATTCTAAAATATGAATACCAATAAAAACCTTTTACAAAAAATACTGTTTTCACAATGCGGACTTCAGTCTTAAATCGAAAGGTTTGTGTATTTTTATGAAGTCATAAAATAGTTGTAATTTATTTTGGACAAGAAAAAAATAAATCAAAACATAACATTCTGTTTCGTGCTTAGACGGAATCAAAAAACATCCACCCCCTGCGCACTACATACAAATAAACCGTTTTCTATGAAATATTTACCTTTTTGGATTGGGTTAGTTTTCATCTCACTGCAAGCTGTTTCGCAACAGTCTACGGAGATTTATTTGATGGATATAAAAAAGAATACCGATTCAATTCAACTTTCTACCCCATTAAATATTTCGAATAATGAAGGCTATGACAATCAACCTTCGTTTTTGGATGACGATACTATTCTATTTGCATCCACAAGAAACAATCAAACGGATATCGTCTTGTATACGATAAGCACAGGCATTAAAACATGGATTTCTAATACCTCTGAAGGAAGTGAATATTCTCCTTTAAAAATTCCAGGTAAGGAAGCAGTATCCGCTATTCGATTAGATACTGATGGATTGCAAAGACTGTATGAGTATGATTTACGAACTGGAACATCAGTAGAACTTATTAAAGATTTAAAAGTAGGTTATCATCTGTGGTATAATGACCATATGTTAGTTTGTACCGTGCTCATAGAAAACCGGATGGATTTGGTCGTAGTTAACTTAAAGGAAGGAACGAATCATACCGTTGCTAAGAATGTGGGTAGATCTTTACATCAAATTCCCAATAGCGACCTAATAAGTTTTGTCTCCAAGGAAAACCAAACGAACACGCTAAAATCTTTGCATCCTAGCTCAGGAGTTACTAAGGAACTTTTACAGCTTTTAGACGCGTCTGAAGATATATGTTGGACTCCAAATGGAAAGCTACTCTCTTCTTTCAATAACACATTAATTACTCATAACCCAAACAAAGAACTAAAATGGGACGGTGTAGCTTTTTTTAATGAAGAACAAATTCAAGGAATTTCTAGACTATCGGTAAGCCCCAACGGAAATTACTTGGCACTTGTTTCAAACGATCCGCCCTCAGCCATTGTTCAGAAAAAAGTAGATTCTTATAACGCAGGAGATTTAGATGCTTTTGTGAACTGTTATGCTAAAAATGTGCTAGTCACTAATTTCCCTATCGATACACTGTATGTGGGACATGAAAAAATGCGAAATAACTATAGTAGCCTAGCCCCAGACAATAAAGTTTATGAGGTTTATGTTGCGAATCGAATCACAATCGGTAACAAAGTAATCGATCAAGAAAGTGTTAAAAGAAACGGTACATTTCAACAAATGCAAGTTGCCCTATATGAGGTAGATAACCATACTATTTCAAGTATGCGCTTCATTTTTGACAAACCCAATCTGCCAAATCCGGAAACTATCGTACAAAAACAGTTGGACGCCTACAATGCCAGAGATATTAATGGGTTTGTGGATACCTATTCAGAAAACATTGGTTTATATAATTTTCCGGCCGAACTACGCACAAAAGGCCAACTAGAGCTGCGAAAAGGATACGGTGATTATTTTGAATCCACACCAGACTTGCATGTTGAAATAAAAAACAGAATCGTCATTGGGAATATGGTTATTGATGAAGAAGAGGTAACCGCAAACGGAAACACATTTAATGCAGTTGTCATTTACGAAGTTGAAAACGGAAAGATTTCTAAAGTTACCTTTGTTCGATAATGGCAGCTACTAGGTCTTAAGTTGAATGACTTAGCCAAATATCATTTAAAAATCATAAAATAACCAAATGGGAAATTTAATTACCGATGTCAGTCTGAGCGCAGTCGAAGACCTTTGAGGCAAGAAGTTGTACGCACTTCGACTGCGCTCGGCATGACATCAACTGTCAAAAATAAATTACCAAGTCATCACCAAAACAATAGGACCTATTCCCATTTGAAGCAAAAATCATACATACTTCCAGTTATCATTCTTTCGCAGTTTGCTTGCACATCTCCTTGGTTTGCAGGAAACACCATTATTGATGAACTCATTTCCAAAACCGGTCTTGGAACGGAACTAGTGGGGTATGTAATTTCATCTGTACAATTTGGTTTTATTACCGGAACCCTGGTTTTTGCACTGTTCATGTTGGCAGACCGCTTCTCCCCTTCCAAAGTATTCCTAATCTGCGCCTTACTGGCCGCCTTATGCAACCTATATTTGCTTTCGGATACCATTACAAAATGGAGCTTACTACTAGCCCGTTTTGGTACAGGTTTTTTCCTAGCGGGTATTTATCCGGTGGGAATGAAAATTGCGGCAGACTATTACGAAAAAGGCTTAGGAAAGGCATTAGGATTTCTAGTTGGAGCCTTAGTCTTGGGAACCGCTTTCCCATTCTTGCTCAACGGAACCGATAGTGGTAAAAACCCAGTATTAATTATTGCAAGCACTTCGGCACTTACCGCAATGGGTGGTGTTTTATTGTTTCTTTTTGTTCCAAACGGACCTTTTAGAAAAAGAAGTGCTCAACTGCAACTATCTACTGGATTCCAGTTGTTTACCCTTGTGAATTTTAGACGGGCCGCATTCGGTTATTTCGGACATATGTGGGAGCTTTATGCCTTTTGGGCCTTTACGCCTTTTGCTATACAAAGTTTTAATCAGCTTACAGGTAGTCAGGTTTCTGTACCCTTATGGACAGGCATCGTAATTACATTAGGAGCTTTATCCTGTGCTGTAGGCGGATTACTATCACAACGCTATGGCAGTAAAAAAGTAGCCTTCTCAGCCCTCTTGTTATCCGGGATTTGTTGTCTGGCTTCTCCCCTTTTATTTCAATCCAACATCGTATTATTCTTGATTGGTTGGTGCATTTGGGGCATGGCAGTAACGGCAGATTCCCCACAATTTTCTAATCTAGTGGCTTCATCTGTAGCCGCAGAAGTAAAAGGCACTGCTTTAACTTTAGTCAACTGCATTGGTTTTGCAATAACAATTGCTAGTATTCAATTACTAGCCAGCCTAACAGAAGAACTACCTCCATACTACTGCTTCTTGGTATTGGCACTAGGTCCTTTGATAGGATTATGGCAATTATCTGGACATAAAAACGATTAATTTTTTATACATTGTAACATCAAATAAATCAACATGAAAAACATACTACGCTTAGGTATTGTACTTTCTTTTTGTACAATTTCTGCACAAACAGACCAACGTATCTACGATATTATAGAAGCTGTTTCGGCTGAACGAATTGAGAAGGATATTACGACCCTTGCAAATTTTGGAACAAGACATACCTTAAGCGATACGGTTTCTCAAACAAGAGGTATTGGAGCAGCAAGGCGATGGATAAAATCGGAATTTGAAAAAACATCCGCTGCATGTAACGGATGTTTAGACGTCATCTACCAGAAAGATTTGGTTAAAAAAGGAGCGAATGCCCGTATTGTCAAAGATGTGGAAATCGTAAATGTATTAGCCATTCAGCGTGGTACCAAGTATCCTAATAGATTTATCATCATGAGCGGCGATATTGATTCTCGTGTGAGCGACCCCACCAATTTCACGGACGACTCCCCAGGAGCAAATGATAATGCCAGTGGTATGGCTGGCGCTATAGAAGCAGCCCGTGTGCTGTCTAAATACAAATTTGAGAACAGTATTATATACATGGGACTTTCCGGTGAGGAACAAGGCCTGTTTGGTGGTGGCGGTGTAGCCGCTTACGCTACAGTACAGGGATGGGACATCATTGGCATTTTTAATAATGATATGATTGGTAATATTACCGGTGTAGACGGAATTACCAGTAGTACGGATTTTAGAATTTTTTCCGAACCCGTACCTCCTACGGAAACTGAAAAAGAACGTAATGCAAGACGCTTTTTTGGCGGCGAAGTAGATGGTATTTCTAGACAATTAGCACGTTACGTGCATCGCAACACAAAAACGTACATGCCAGAGATGAATCCTATGCTCATCTACCGCTTAGACCGTTTTGGACGTGGCGGGCACCACAGACCTTTTAACGATGCTGGTTTTGCAGGAATCAGAATCATGGAGGCACATGAAAATTACACACAGCAACATCAAGATATTAGAGTAGAAGATGGTATTGCATATGGTGATGTGTTGGAACATGTAAATTTTGACTACGCAGCCAAATTAACTGCAGTAAATGCTATAAATATGGCATCTTTAGCATGGGCACCTCCTACGCCCAAAGAAGTTCAAATTGGAGGTATTGTAGAACCTTCGGCAAGATTTAAATGGAGCAAGGTAGACGGTGCTGTTGGCTATAAAATTTATTGGAGAGATACCACTTCTCCCACTTGGGACAATAGTCGCTTTGTGGGTAATGTAACCGAGTTTACCTTAAAAGGAATTGTAATAGACAATTACTTCTTTGGCGTATCTGCGGTAGGTAAAGACGGGTTCGAAAGTCCAGTGGTGTTTCCTAATGGTATTTTTAGATAGCCTTCTGAAATCAAAAGAATACACTTCCTTTATTTTTAATACAAAACTACCTTATATGAATATCGCAAAAGTTTTAGTTTTCCTAGCTGTTTTTAGTATTAGCAGCATAATGAATGCACAGTTACTACAAGAAAAAGGAGGGTTTACAGAACAAGACACCTTAAGAGGGTCTATAACTCCAGAACGTGCTTGGTGGGATTTAAATTACTACCACTTAGATATTGAGGTAAAGCCAGATGATAAATACATCGCAGGTAAAAACACGATTCGCTATAAAGTACTAAATAGCAAAAAAGTACTACAGGTAGATTTACAGCTCCCTTTAAAAATCAATAAAATAACCCAAGACGGTAAGATGTTACAATTTACATCTAACGGAAATGCCCACTTTGTTAGGTTAAAAAAGAAACAAAAGAAAGGGGCTTTTAATGAAATTATAGTGCATTACTCCGGGCATCCAAAAGAGGCCATTCGTGCACCTTGGGATGGTGGATTCTCCTGGAAAAAAGATGACAATGGTAAACATTTTGTAGCCACATCCTGCCAAGGACTTGGAGCTAGTGTATGGTGGCCTAACAAAGACCATATGTATGACGAAGTAGATAGCATGTTAATTAGTGTAAAGGTTCCAAAAGGGCTTACAAATGTAGCAAATGGTAGACTTAGAAAATTAGACAAGGAAACCAACACTTCTCATTGGTTCGTATCCAACCCTATAAACAACTATGGCGTAAATGTGAACATTGCAGACTATGTACATTTTGGAGAAGTCTATGATGGTGAAAAAGGCCCCTTAGATATGGACTATTGGGTATTACGAGACGACTTAGAAAAAGCGAAAGAACAGTTTAAAGATGCGCCCAAAATGATGGCGGCTTTTGAGCATTGGTTTGGCCCCTACCCTTTTTATGAGGATAGTTTTAAACTGGTACAAGTACCTTACTTAGGAATGGAACACCAAAGCTCTGTTACCTATGGTAACCAATGGAAAAAAGGCTATCTGGGTAAAGATTTATCAGGTACAGGATGGGGATTAAAGTTCGATTTTTTACTCATACACGAATCTGGTCATGAATGGTTCGCGAATAATATTACCTACAAAGACATTGCAGACATGTGGGTACACGAGGGTTTTACCTCCTATTCTGAAAATCTGTTCCTAGATTACCATTATGGTACAGAAGCTTCCGAAGCCTACGTGCAGGGATTACGAGCTAATATTAAAAACGACCGGCCCGTTATTGGCACCTATAATGTAAATGCAGAAGGCTCTGGAGATATGTATTACAAAGGCTCTAACCTATTACATACCATACGCCAATTGGTTAATGATGATGAACAATGGCGACAAATACTACGTGGGCTAAATAAAGATTTCTACCATCAAACCGTAACTACAGCCCAAATAGAAAACTATATGGCAGATAAATCTGGATTAGAACTCCAAACCGTATTTGACCAGTATTTACGAACAACGATGATTCCAAACTTTGAATACAAAATGGAAGCTAATGGTTTACAATACCGCTACACGAATGTTGTAGATGGTTTTACCATGCCTATTCGTGTATTCGTTAATTCCAAAAAAGTATGGCTAGAACCTACGGCAGAATGGAAAACAGCAAGTGATTATAAAAATGCTGAGACGATTGAAGTAGATTCTAATTTCTATGTAAGCACTAAGAAATAAGCTTCTAGCATACAGTTTAAATAAAATTAAGAGCCTTGTTTGATTTTTAAAAATTTATAAAAGATATATATAACATATGTTCTATATCTTTTATATTGGGGGTATATAGAACATATGTTCTATATACAATTGTTATATGCAATTTAAAAAATGAAAAAAATCCTTATTCGGTTAATTCCTATATTTCTATTCCTCGGAGGGTTTATAATCTATGATATGATGAATTGGGGAGAGCAAAGTGATGCTGACCAAAGATATTTTGAAAATCTAAATTTGAGTTTATCCGGCAAAATAAGCGATATCATTCCTTTAAATTATGGACATGATTATGGCATCATAACGGTGGATTTAAAAAATTGTAATACAAAATATTACGATGGACGAAATAGTAAACAGTTTATTGGAATTATAAAAGATGGACAAGCAAAACTTATCGTCATGAACGAATCAGAAATTCAAAAAAATGATTCGATTTTTATAAATATTAGTGACTTTCAAATTAAAAGAGAAAACAAAATTTTAAATAAGAAATATATTTTAGGCCTGCCACCAACCACAACTTTGAACAATCCATGGTCTGAAATAAAAGATAAACTATCGGATTAAAAACAGCATATAACAAAACCTCCTATGAAAAGCCTTTGTCCAGTTCTTTAAAGTTAATTAATATTTTCTTTTTTGCCTTAAACCACCTTTTTTTCTTTTAATATAACTTGCTCGCACTCCTATGTGTGATAGACCTTTTGGACTTCACCAGCATCTGTATGATTATAGTTATAATAGGCCCGTTCACTAGCTGAGGTTTGTGATCCCTGTTTGAAAAAGGTCACCTTCTTTGTTTTGTGATACAGGCCTTTCTACTTCTTTTTGAGCTTTGTTATTGTTAGTTATAATACAATATTTAAGATACGACCCCTATCTGATAGGGAATCCCCGTCTTTATTACGGCCAATGTCCTGCTGAGCAGTTTTCTGGCTATCTTCACAATAATTGTTTTGACGTTTTTGCCCAAGTGTTTGCGATAATAATCCTGCATTACGGGATCAGTTCGTATCGCTTGCCATGCCGCTTCTATAAAATAACTGCGTATTAACCGGTGAGCACGTCTTGTAAGCCCTGTACTCCTTAGTTTATTTCCGCTTTGGTAAATGCCTGGGGCAAGCCCTACATAACCGGCTAATTGTTTTAGGTTATTAAAACGTCTTAAATCCCCCAATTCGCAAATAATACCACAGGCTACGATTCCACCTATGCCAGGAATACTTCGTAAGAGTATATAATCCTTCTTATAGTGAACCTTGCAGTAGCGACGAAGCGCAGTGGAGACATCACGAAGTTCTTTATCGACAAATCTAAAGTAGCGCATATGGCTATCCAGTGTCATTCGGGCTGGAGAATAGGCAAACTCAAGATTGTCCAACCAGTTGCGAAAATCGTGGCTCCAATGAGAGTTGTCAAACTCAAGAGGCGTAACGACCCCTTGGTTTAAAAGCAGACCCTTAATGAGACTTTTAATTCTTCGATAGTTCTTTACCAAATCATTCCTACGCCGAAAAAGAGAGCGTAGCTGCTCTCGTTCTATATGGGGAACGTGAATACCTTGTAGTCGGCCGTCCTTGAGCTCCCTTGCTATAAGTTGTGCATCGATACGGTCGGTCTTGGTATGTTTCTCCTTCCCCCTTCTGTGGATATCGGCTGGGTTAACTACCAATGAACGCCAACCGTAACCCTCAAAGGACCTATGGGCATAATAACCGCAGCATCCCGCTTCATAGGCCGTAGACACTTCATGTCCGTTATAATGGTGTTCTATATAAGACTTGAGCTTCGCCGGGTCCGGGTTCATCGAAAATGTTTTGCCGGAAGAAATATCCGTAGCACAATGCACCTTCCAACTGCGCTTGTGAATGTCGATACCAATATATAGCTTTGGCGTAGTGATTTGTTGTGTTTCCATATCTTATTGTTTTAGAGTACATTAAAGATACTGGACACGCAGTTTTTACATAGATGCTGAGGTGAAATTACCTTAAGAAGTGTATATTGAATTGATAATACAAAGACCATTTTAGCTTAAAGCCCCCAAATCTTACCAAAACTTACCTGCGCACGGATCCTGTTTCGATTTTATAGTGTTCCGGTAGATAAGCGTAAAGTAAAATCGAAATAGGGCGCACATTACTTTTGATTTGTAACACTATCTTTTTCTCTAATCCATTTTTGATAATCTTGATATTGATTGGGATTTTCTTCAAAGTATCCTTTGAGATTTGAAATTACTCGCTGTTTTCCTTCAGCGTATGCCCGTTCCCTAATATCGTCGGTTCGGGATACCTTAAAAGCTAAGTAGCCAATGATTAGTAATGTAACAAACCAAATGAAATAATGCAGCCATACCTGTACTTTTGGAACCAATCTTGATTTTTTAATCCGTTTTTCTATATGTTGAAAGGATTCTTCGAGTTTCAAATTATCCTGTTTCTGTAGTTCCAAGTTTTCAAAGAGCATTCGCTCGATTTCGGCGGTATCCGGTCGTATTTTGATGTTTTCGACATTTTGAGCTAAACGTTCCAATCTGTTGATGGACGTATTGAACCCATCCAGTTCGTCGGTGAGCAGTTCCATGACCTCATCCAGTTTTTTGTACCCCATTGTTCTTTGTTTTAAAATCCTATCCCCGTATCTATCGCCTTTTTAAGCACCTTCTTGATTACTTTTTTAGCAAGTGCGCTTGCCATGTTGGAGCTAAGCTCCAATGCCTTGCCCGAGATATTTATCGAAGGAGCCTTCTCCAACCGTTTCTGTATGTCCATATCCGTGGAGAGTCCAGCGAGCAGCCTACCGCCCGACATGGAACGGTGTACTTCGCTTCCCTTAAAGCTCTCGCCATTATACTCGAACCGAAACCCCTGTAATTTGTTCGCCTTGTTAATACTTGGAATAACTTCCACGTTCTGTCCTTTCATCGCCTTCATATAATTGTCCAACGTTTTTGGCCTTTCGTTCTCTAGTACCTTTTGATGTATGTTCTTTATTTCAAGACGTATTCTTAGCGTATCCAGTTCCTTTTCCATTTGCACCTCTTTGACGGTAGTAAGACCCATATCCTTAGCCACGTTCTCTGCCGCCAATTGGCTCCGCTTCCCGATAAAACTATCATTGTAGGCTTTGCCATCGAAACCGATTCGGTTGACGTAAAGATGGACATGGGTATGTGCCTTGTCGCTATGCACGAAGGCCACAGCTTGGTTTTCCTTCAATCCCATTTCTTTCACAAACTTTTGGGTCAGTTCTCCTAGCCGTTCCTTGGTAAGATTCTTGCCATCTTCTCGTGTAGGGCTGAGAATAAAACTTAAGGTATCCTTTTGGCATCTTGTATTCTGTTCCTGTATCAGTCTAAACTCGTCGGTTATCTGCTCCGCATTATCTCCCGCAAGGTGTTGACTAAAGATAATTTCAGCATCCTTCTCCTTGTCCAGGCCATAATCGATATTCGCACCTGTATTCCCTACCGCCTTTCCTTTACCTATCATTTTTTTATGCTCTTGAAATTATAGAGGTGTGTCCGAATTTCCTCTGCTAACGTTTCGACCTCGCTGGCCAGTTTCGGGTTGTGTTTTTTGAACATATTTCCGATACGGGTAAAATTACCTTTGTACTTGACCAGCATTTTATAATGCGTGAGCTGTTCCTTAGTCAAACGTTCGATGACAGAATTTCCAAAAGCGGAGCTACGACAGTACTCCGAAAGGGAAATACCTGCCCGTTCAGCCCTTTTGTTGAGTAGCTTTTTCTCGTAGATGGAACACCTAAATTTAATGTATGTCCTTTTCATTCCTTTTTTTCTTTGCGACCGCCGGGAGTAAAGCAAGTTTGTTTTTGTGGCAACAAAAACACATCTTGCGCCTTCTGCCCAAGTCCCTTTTTAATCCTTTGTACCAACCATTCGTTCATATCCTTAAATCCTGAATACCGTTTCGAACTGTCTTTACAGCATTTGGAGTGCGCTATCATATTTTTAGCCGTTCTTTTTCCATTGGCATCATTATCCAAATAGAGTTCAACGGTTATATAACCATCTAGTATTTTCATCGCTTTTTGAAAAAATGCGGTTGAGTTCAGTACCAATAAATCATAATCCGATTCCAAATTTTTATGGCACTCAGTAATCGATAACAGGTCGAACATCCCTTCGGTAATAATGAGCTTCGTATTTCCGTTTTTGATATGGGTGATATCCTTAGGAGAGCTCGAATTTTTATAATATTTGTTCCGTAGTTCCCATCCACCGGAATCATTTTTAAGACCCATAGCGAAGTATTTCCTTCCCTTGAACATGTAATGGACTTCGCTGCAGTATTTTGATGCTGTACAGATGGAAATATTTCGCTCGTTCAAATACTTTCTCAATCCCAAATGCTGGATAGGTTTGGCGTATATAATCGTGATTGAATACTCTCGCTGCTTTTCCAAAAATGGTTGCTGTTGAAAAGAAAAAGAAGGTTCATCCTGTCCTATTAAATGTAATGCCTCTTTGACCGTACCCTCTGTAATCGAACAGATAAGGTCGATTACATTCCCTCCCTTTCCTGCTCCATGGTCGTACCATCTATTGAGTTTCTTGGACACCTTGAAAGAGGCTTGGGTTTCTGAGCGGATAGGGCTCAGGAACCAAGCTTCTTTCTCGTTCGTTCTAATCGGAAAGTGCCCTAGTTTTGCCAACGCCCTTTCGATGGGAAAAGCTCGGGCTCTTTCGCACGTTAAGCTATTTTTTCTTTCTGTTTTCATTTTATGTCATTTGGCGTGAATTCTTGTCATTGTTCCATTTTGATGACAGAACGATGACAAAACGATGACGACCAAAACCCCTATATCCATTGGTCTTAAAGCTATCTCTCATCGTTTCATCAAAAAAAAGTATAATTGGTAGTATGTTTTTTTCTTCATTAGCCTATTTCATCGATAAACGATGCGAAATCTTCTGTGTTCCCTATACCTACTAAGTTTTCAGCGACATCGTTTTGTCATCGTTTCATCGTTTGGTTATTCTTCCCCAAAATATTGTTCGAGAAAATCCTTTTGAATGGTGTAGTACCTTCCCTTAGTATCGGTCAGGCCCATCCCTCCGTCCTGCCAGATCATCAATTTCCGATAGGACATGGAGTTCTCCTGATTAACGAGTTTCCAGTCCTTTTTAAGAATTTGCCTTAATTGGGTCAGGTCGGTCTTAATACGGGTGCGGGTCAACCACTGCAAAGCGTCCAGAGGGCATAAATGTATTTCTTCAATCTCTAGGGTCTCCATCGCACTTAGAACGATACTGGCGAGTTCCTTTTCCACTCGGTTCCTGTTGTTCTGCATCAAGTTCTCCAAAGCTTTGGTCCTTATCTGAGTCGGAGTGAACCACATACGGGTAGTATTAGGAGTGGTCAGTTCTCGATGTAATAAATGATAAAGGAACGAAGGTATTTCCGTTTCAAGATGTTCCAGGAACCGTGTTTCCTCTTTTTTCAGGGAGGGCACCTTCAATACCCAAAAACGGGTCTCGTTGCTGTCTATTTTGATAAAGTTGTCCTCATTGTTACTGCAGAGTATAAACTTGCCAAAGAACTCCACCTCCCGTTTGTCCTTGCCCTTGGCTTCCAATTTATTGATATTGGTAGTACTCAAGTATTTAATACGTTCGGTGAGTTCCTCTTTGTTGAACAACACCTCGTCTATACATATGAGAAGCTTGTTTGCCCAATCCGCATTAAACTGGCTACTGAAACTATCATTGGTCAAATAGGTCATGTTATTATAGAACAGGGCCTTCATCCATTTGAGGAAAGTACTCTTGCCCGTAGAGCGTTCCTTCGAGACCAAGCAGAGAATAGGCAATACCTGAATCGGACTCTTATATAATAGTTGCAGGTAATCGAGTCCTAGGTTCATCTGTTCTCCGAAAATATGTTCCAAAAACTTCAGGGTATACGGAAAAGTCCCTTCCTTCAGTTTATGGGGCAAAGGCGCATAAGTGTTGTAGAAACCATGGCACTTCCGCTTAAAATGGGTATGGCTCGGGAGGCAGGTAAAGCCATCGTACTTTTCGATAGTTCCTATAAAACTCTTTCCGTGATCATGTCGTATTGCCTCTAGTGTCCATGGAACTATGATTTCGTTGAACTGTCCTGTAATTGTTGGGATACGCACCAATTTATAGTAGCAGGTACCCACTCGGATGTAAGGTATGTCTATCATGACCCAACTTTTTTGTTCTGCAGTAGCTGTTCGTTGAACTGCCTTTCCAAGGATTCATCCGACAAATCAGGTTCTCCTATGAGCCAGGCGTCTATTTCTTCCTTGTTGAAGAATAGCTGCCGGATGTGCTTGTTCTTCCCTGCCGGTATCAGCTTCAATTGGGAAAGTTTGTAGATCTTACTTTTGGATAGCCCTGTGTAGTTTACAAGGTCATCTATGTTGAATACTTTTTTGGTGTGGGAAAGCAGGTATTTGATATCCTGTAGCAAATCCACAACGTTTTCTTGCTCATTCATAATCTTTATGTTTAAGAATAAATAATGAGTAAAAGGCCTTTTACTTTGATTGTACGGGACAAACATATGACGGTAGAAGCAGTAAAAACAATAGGGAAATAGCGATTGCTTATGATATGCCCTATAATTTCCCTATAAAATTTATACAAAGGAGAATTTATAGGACTCCAAGCGCTTTAGAGATGTCCTTTCTTACTTCATCATAACCGCCTTCTTCGGTAGTGGAACACCATTTGGAATAACTTGAGGGCAGTGTTGTTCGATTGATTTCTGAATTCTGGAAGGTAAACCGCTCCGAAATAAGCATGTTCAATGAATCCTTGAGTTTGGTATCTATCCTTAAGATTCCACCATGAACGATCAGGTCCAAAAGTGTAAAAAGGTATCGTACGTTTCCGGACTGTCTGTTTTTTGCGGTTTCCCTGATTACGATTTTCTGAGCTACCGGCAGTCCGTTCAACAGTCTGCTAAAGTTCAAAACGTCCTCGTCATCAAAACCAAAAAAACCGGTATCGATTATGGATGGGGATAACTCAAGGAAAGAGAAGCCCTGTACATTGCTTCTAAAGAGTTCGTTGGAATTGAACCATGCAATCACAATCAATATCGCCAGAGCGAACATCAGTGTTACGAATAGATAGCTGGCTATGATTTGGATTAAAGAATAACTAGCTCCAGAAATAAGGAAGTATAGGGTCAATGGTATTATGCCAAAAACGATTATAACAAAGGCGGAAAGTCTGTTAGTGGTCAGCACGCCGTGCTTTAACCTAAGATGTTTTAAATCCCTTCTACTTTGATAAAGCCACTTGGCCAATATGTTACCTAATCGTTCCACCCTATCAAGATAAGGATAAATGAATGCAAACGAAAGATGATTTGTTGTACAGATGTTGTACTGGTCTAAAAAGAAAAAACCTTTCAATTTCTTGAAAGGTCTTTATCTATTACTGTGGGCCCTACTGGATTCGAACCAGTGACCCCCTGCTTGTAAGGCAGGTGCTCTGAACCAACTGAGCTAAGAGCCCCAAAAGGAGTGCAAATATATAATAGTTTTGTTTACTCCAAAAGAAAAATCAATAAAATTTACA
>CALHVP010000248.1 GCA_938038975.1 uncultured Maribacter sp.
GAAACAGGAAACGAACTAGCTATTTTAGTAGAAAAAGATTTTATCTGTATGGATGAAACGATAGAAGACCAATCTGATAATTACCCGAATCCAAAGATGTAAGTCCTCTAATTATCAAGCCCTATTCTTTAGGGTAGGGGACAAGGAGTTAAGACAATTTCGACTTATGTACTTGTAAATAACACTAATCCCAAACTTAGGGTTTGACGGAGTGGTTTTTCGGTCGTAAATTAGAGGAATAATTTAACGAAATGCCCTCAAGTTGTTTTATAAGTGAAAATGCTTGAGAATCAGTTAGTTTCGTTAGGAATAGAGGAATTGTATGGGAAAGTATAAGGTTAAAGTGAATGATACTCAATTTGATTTGGGTATGGATGAGGTAACTGGCCTTGATTTACAGGAGTTGAATCCTACTAGTTTTCATTTATTAAGTAGTGCAACTGCATATAAGGTAGAAGTGTCAGATACGGACTTCGCTAATAGAAGCCTAAGCATAACCATAAATGGAAATACCTACGCTATAAAAATCAATGATAGTTATGACCAATTGGTAGACCAAATGGGACTTTTGTCAAATGCTGCACAGAAAGCACAAAACATAAAAGCGCCGATGCCAGGTTTAATTATGTCTGTTTTGGTTGAAGTTGGACAAGAGATTGAGGAAGGCACTCCCTTATTAGTGCTTTCTGCTATGAAAATGGAAAATCAAATTTTAGCCCAAGGTGCAGGTACTATTAAATCTATAGAAGTGGCCGTTGGTGATACCGTAGATAAGGGACAACTAATCATTGAGATGGAATCCTAGAGATATCCTTAAAAGCGTAAAAAAATGAAAAAAATACTAGTTGCTAATAGGGGTGAAATTGCTTTAAGAGTGATGAAAACCATACGTAAGATGGGGATAAAAACGGTTGCCGTTTATTCCGATGCTGATCGTAATGCGCCTCATGTGAAATTTGCTGATGAAGCTGTTTTGCTGGGTAAAGCTCCTTCTTCCGAATCCTATTTGGTCATGGAAAAAGTGATAGCGGCCGCAAAACAAACAGGAGCTGATGGCATACATCCTGGATACGGGTTTTTAAGTGAAAATGCTGTTTTTGCTAAGTTAGTAGCAGATAACGGAATTACATTTATTGGACCTAGAGCTCATGCCATCCAAATAATGGGAAATAAATTAGCCGCAAAGGAAGCGGTAAAGTCCTATGATATTCCCATGGTTCCTGGAATAGAAGAAGCCATTACAGATAAAGACCTAGCAAAGAAAGTTGCTGGAGAAATAGGCTTTCCTATTCTTATAAAAGCAGCTGCCGGTGGTGGTGGTAAAGGGATGCGTGTGGTTGATAATCTAGAAGAACTTCCTGAACAAATGGATCGCGCCATAGGTGAGGCGGTTGCTGCTTTTGGAGATGGGTCTGTTTTTATAGAAAAATATGTAGGTTCTCCACGGCATATAGAAATTCAGATTTTAGCAGATACGCATGGTAATGTCGTTCATCTTTTTGAACGGGAATGTAGTGTGCAACGTAGACACCAAAAAGTAGTAGAAGAAGCTCCTTCTTGTGTTTTGACTCCGGAAATTCGCTCTGCTATGGGAGACGCTGCGGTTCGTGTGGCAAAAGCATGTGATTATATTGGCGCAGGAACAGTTGAGTTTTTATTAGACGAGAATAATAAGTTCTATTTCTTAGAAATGAACACACGTTTGCAAGTAGAACACCCTGTTACGGAATTGATTACTGGCTTGGATTTAGTGGAGCAGCAGATAAAAATTGCAAGAGGAGAAGCACTAGCATTCAAACAATCTGATTTAAGCATAAAAGGACATGCAGTAGAAGTACGGGTATACGCAGAAGATCCCTTGGAGAATTTTATGCCGAGTATTGGAACCTTATCTACCTATAAAACCCCAACAGGTGAAGGGATCAGAGTGGATGATGGTTTTGAGGAAGGGATGACGGTCCCTATGTACTACGACCCTATGATTTCAAAACTAATTACCTATGGAAAAACCAGAGAAGAAGCCATACAGTTAATGGTGCAGGCTATTGATGGATACAAGGTAGAAGGCGTAGAAACAACCCTTTCTTTTGGGAAATTTGTTTGTGAACACGATGCGTTTATATCTGGAAATTTCGATACTCATTTTGTAAAAAACCATTACAGTCCAGAAGCATTGACTGCTAAATATGACGAAGAAAAGAAAATAGCTGCTATGGTTGGCTTAAAACTGTATTTAGACCAGAAAGCAAGGTTGAAAGTACCAACGGCTGCATCCCAAGATTGGAAACAAAATAGAAGCTGATTAGGACGAACCGGTAATGAACAAACCGTCCTAGATATGTATTAGCCCGGGAAATAAAGTATGTAATATCACTAAAAAGTAGGCAGTAGCAGTAAGCGGTATTGGAGTCATAATTGCTCTAGCTACCAAGAATAGCAGAAAAAAAGTAGCTACACTAAAATGCCTAGTTTTAATTATAATTGAGACTAATAAATTTTGCTTAATGAGCGATAAGATAAAAAACCTAGAAGCCAAATTAGCCGCCTCTAAAGCAGGCGGTGGAGAAGAACGTATAAAAAAACAACACGCTAAAGGAAAGTTAACGGCGAGAGAACGAATCCATTTTCTAATGGACGAAGGTTCTTTTGAAGAATTAGGTGCTTTAGTTACCCATAGAACGACCGATTTTGGTATGGATAAGCAAAAGTTCTATGGTGATGGGGTGGTTACAGGTTACGGAACAATAAATGGGAGACAGGTTTGTGTCTTTGCACAAGATTTTACGGTATTTGGTGGCGCACTTTCAGAAACACACGCAGAGAAAATATGCAAAGTGATGGATATGGCGCTAAAAATTGGAGTGCCTATGATTGGCCTAAATGATAGTGGTGGTGCTCGTATACAAGAAGGGGTTCGGTCCCTTGGAGGCTACGCCGATATCTTTCATAAAAACGTAATGGCTTCTGGAGTAATTCCACAAATTTCAGGGATTATGGGGCCTTGTGCAGGTGGGGCAGTGTATTCCCCAGCTATGACAGATTTCACCTTAATGGTAGAAAATTCGAGCTACATGTTCGTTACAGGACCTAATGTAGTAAAGACCGTGACGAACGAGGAAGTAACATCAGAAGAACTAGGAGGTGCATTAACCCATGCTACCAAATCTGGAGTTACGCATCTTACTGCAGTTAACGACATGGAATGTATTGCCCAAATAAAGGGAATGCTATCCTATATGCCACAAAACTGCGAAGAGTTGCCAGCGTTACTACCCATGGAGTTTGGAAATGAGATTCGAGAAGAATTAGAGCATATTGTTCCTGAAAATCCGAATCAGCCATATGATATGCGGTTGGTGATTAAAGGAATCATAGATGAAGATTCGTTTTTTGAAATACATAAGGAGTATGCAGAAAACATCGTAGTTGGTTTCTCAAGAATAGGAGGGAGGAGCATTGGTATTGTTGCCAACCAACCCAATAGCCTAGCGGGTGTTTTAGATGTAGATGCATCCAAAAAAGCAGCTCGCTTTACGCGTTTCTGTGACTGCTTTAATATTCCATTACTCGTATTGGTAGATGTGCCAGGCTTTTTACCTGGAACCGATCAAGAATGGAATGGAATTATCACGAACGGTGCTAAGTTGTTATATGCTCTAAGTGAAGCTACGGTGCCTAAAATTACAGTGATTACAAGAAAGGCCTATGGAGGTGCATACGATGTGATGAATTCCAAACACATTGGTGCGGATATGAACTATGCTTGGCCCGGAGCTGAAATTGCCGTTATGGGAGCAAAGGGAGCTAGTGAAATCATATTTAAGAAAGAAATTGCGAATGCATCAGATTCTGAAGCGAAACTGGCCGAAAAGGAAAAGGAATATGCAGACAAATTTGCTAACCCGTATAGTGCTGCAGAAAGAGGATTTATAGATGAGGTGATACTTCCTAAGGATACACGAAGAAAACTTATTAAGGCGTTTACCTTGTTAGAAAATAAGGTAGTGCATTTGCCAAAGAAGAAACATGGTAACATTCCGTTGTAGCTAGTTGTAAAACAGTTATATTAATCTGGGTGCCGATTTAAAATCAGTATGAAGAATACATTATTTAACGAATTTGAAGAAGTCTCTGAAAAGGCCTGGAAACAAAAAATCCAGTATGACCTTAAGGGGGCAGATTATAATGATACCCTGGTTTGGGAATCGCCCGAAGGGATTAAAGTAAAGCCTTTTTACCATAAAGATTCCATGACCAATACTGGTTCAGAAGGGCCTGTATTGGAGCATAATTGGTCTATTGGACAAGAAATTTATGCTGGTAATGCTACAATGGCCAATAAGAAAGCCATTAAAGTACTGAAAAGCGGAGCGGAGCGGTTACAGTTTATAATTCCGTCAGAAACGATTGTTATTTCTGATGTGTTGAAAGGTATCGATCTAGAACACACTTCTGTTTATTTGCATATGGAGTTTCTTTCAGAGGAGTATATTCAGTCGGTTTTGGATTTTGCTTCGGGTTATGAAAATGCTATTTATTTTAACGTAGATATCATCGGTAATTTGGCGCGTACTGGGAACTGGTATAGTAGCCTTGAGAAAGATCACGCATCCTTAGATGCGATGCTGAAAACAAAAGGGCAGCATATTCTAAGCGTTGATGTCTCCTTGTACGAAAATGCCGGAGCTACCATGGTACAGCAATTAGGTTATGCCATGGCACATGCCAATGAATATTTGAATCACCTTGATCAGCGTGATAGCGGTAACCAGATAAAATCTATGGTGTTTAAGGTTGCTATTGGGGGTAATTACTTTTTTGAAATAGCCAAGCTAAGAGCCTTACGAGTGCTGTGGGAAAATCTACTTTCGGTTTATGCCATGAAGATAGATTGCCATATCGTTGTCTATCCTTCTAAAAGAAATAAAACACTTTACGATTATAACGTAAATATGTTGCGGACCACGACCGAATGTATGTCGGCGGTATTAGGAGGTGCAAACACCGTTATTAATATGCCTTATGATGCACTATATCATAAGTCCAATGATTTTGGGGAGCGCATCGCAATGAATCAATTGTTGCTATTAAAAGAAGAAAGCTATTTTGATAAAGTAAGCAATGCATCAGACGGGTCTTATTATATAGAATCTTTAACGGAACAGCTGGCAGAAAAAAGCTTGGAACTATTAAAATCTATAGAGAAAGGCGGCGGGTTCTTAAAACAACTAAAGGAACATACCATTCAGGGGAAAATAAAGGAATCGGCCAATAAGCAGCAAGAACGTTTTAACGAGCAAAAAGAAGTTTTGGTAGGAACCAATAAATTCCAGAATGAGACGGATAAAATGAAGGAGAACTTGGAACTCTATCCTTTTGTGAAAACGAATGCAAGAAAAACATTAATAGTGCCCATAATAGAAAAACGCTTGGCGGAAGCTTTGGAACAAAACAGATTGAAGGATGAGTAGAAAAAGCCTAGATCATCTTAGTTTAAATTCACTGGCTGTCACTTCGAGCCCTTCGACTCCGCTCAGGGCAGGCTCCGTCGAGAAGCCTGTTGTGAATTTGAACAAGGGGTTCGTTACAGCCGAAAACATCGAACTAAAAAAGACCTATTCCAAGTCGGACATAGC
>CALHVP010000249.1 GCA_938038975.1 uncultured Maribacter sp.
AACAAGAATAACGAAGAGGTTCATTTTACTAAAATCAAATATGAAGTTTCTGGACTAAAAAGTGAATCAAAAAATCTAAGAAAGCAAATGGTTATGATAACTAAGCGAATCTTAAAAAATTATAAAAGTTAGACACGACTATTTTACTCATAAAAAGCTCCGTTAGCGGAGCTTTTTATATTTTTATTCATGTAGGATTAAACCAATTACTAAAATAAAAGTCTAATCATAAAACTACATAGGTATGAAGAATCAGTTTTTAGTACATCTTTTTGTTTTTTTTGCGGCAATAACAATGCATGCGCAGGATTTTCAAGGGAAGGCTACCTACCAAAGTAAGACTTCTTCAGATAGAAGTTTGGAAGGCAGGCAACTATCTGAAGAACAAAAACGACGAATTGAACAACGTCTAAAAAGTAGCTTAGAAAAAAGCTATGAACTTGTTTTTGACCGTACAGCATCATTATATTCTGAAGAAGAGAAGTTAGATGCGCCTAGTGCCCAGAGTGGTAGAGGTGGTTTTAGGGTAAATTTTGCAGATATAGGAGAAGGAATGTTTTACAAAAACATTCAGCAGAAAATATATGTTAATCAAAAAGAGCTTTTTGGCAAGAATTTTTTGATACAAGATAGTTTGGCGTCTTTAGAATGGAAATTAGGTTCAGAAACTAAGACTATTGGAAAGTATACCTGTTATAAGGCTACGGCAATAGTTAAAATAGATACTGCAATGCAAAGCCTTGAAAGTTTTGGAAGAAATAGAAGGGGAGGACCTAACCGATCTCAAACAGAAACTACGCAGCAAGATAGTACAGAAAGCAGTACTAATTTAGCTAGGAGAGCTGCACAGAAGGAACGTAGCGTAACTGCTTGGTATGCGCCTCAAATTCCGGTTAGTCAGGGTCCAGGAATTTATTGGGGTTTGCCAGGACTTATATTAGAAATTAATGATGGTAGAACTACTATTCTGTGTAACAAGATTACCTTAAATCCAGAAGACAAAATGGTTTTGGAAGCACCTGCAAAAGGTAAAGAGGTTAGTCAGGCAGAATATAACAAGATGCTGAGTAAAAAAATAACCGAAATGAGGGATAACTTTAGAAATGAGAGAGGTGGTCGAGGTAATGGCGGAAGAACCCGTGGTTAATTTGCTGACTTAAGCATATTATAAATTTTCAATTCTTCTCTATTTTAGTAAATCGTGTTACCTAACTAAATGAGGCGCTTATGTTTTAGGAGTGCTATCCTTTTTCAATTAGCTAAGAGTCTTATGTTAAAAATAAGAAGCGAGTTGCAAAATCGTTTTGCCAGTTTTTAGTTTTCCCATACTTTTACATCATAATAAAAGAGGAAGGATTTGACTGATTGCAACCTCATTAAAAATGCTAAAGCAGTTTACTCCAGATTATCGTTTGGAATCTTCCCTTTGGAATGTAAGCTACTCTAATGTGCCACGTCAAATCCCTCGTATACTAAAATTTTTGAAATGGCGTATTTGTTTACATCAGAGTCTGTTAGTGAAGGACACCCGGATAAGGTAGCGGATCAAATTAGTGATGCACTTTTAGATCACTTTTTGGCGTTTGATCCAGAAAGTAAAGTTGCTTGTGAAACCTTGGTAACCACAGGACAGGTAGTTTTAGCTGGAGAAGTTAAGAGTGATACGTATTTAGACGTACAAACGATTGCAAGAGATGTTATTAATATGATTGGGTACACCAAAGGGGAATACCAATTTAGCGGTGATTCTTGTGGAGTTATCTCTTTGATTCATGAGCAGTCTCAAGATATAAATCAAGGTGTGGATCGCGGCTCCAAAGAAGAGCAAGGTGCTGGTGATCAAGGAATGATGTTTGGTTATGCAACTAAGGAGACCGAAAATTACATGCCTTTAGCACTTGATATATCTCATAAGCTATTGCACGTTTTAGCAGAATTAAGAAGAGAAGGAAAAGAAATAAGTTATCTAAGGCCAGATGCTAAGGCACAGGTTACCATTGAATATTCTGATGATAACGTACCTCAACGTATAGATACTATTGTGGTATCTACTCAGCATGATGCTTTTGATGCTGATGATGATAAAATGTTGGCTAAAATAAAGTCAGATATTATTGCCATTTTAATTCCAAGAGTAAAAGCGCAATTACCAGAAAATATACAGGTACTGTTTGATGACCAAATTACCTATCATATTAATCCTACCGGTAAATTTGTTATTGGTGGACCGCATGGTGATACAGGACTAACAGGTAGAAAAATAATTGTAGATACCTATGGTGGAAAAGGAGCTCATGGTGGTGGAGCGTTTAGCGGTAAAGACCCAAGTAAGGTTGATCGCAGTGCAGCCTATGCAGCTAGGCATGCTGCTAAGAATTTGATAGCTGCTGGAGTAGCAGATGAAATTCTAGTACAAGTTAGTTATGCTATAGGAGTGGTAGAGCCAACTTCTATATATGTTGATACCTATGGCACCTCCAATGTAAATTTAAGTGACGGGGCTATTGCTCAAAAAGTGGCAGCCTTATTTGATATGCGTCCATTCGCTATTGAAGAAAGATTAAAACTTAGAAATCCTATTTATTTAGAAACTGCTGCTTATGGCCATATGGGTAAAACCCCTAGAACAGTGACTAAGGTTTTTGAATCACCATACAACGGTAGAGTAGAAAAAGAAGTGGAACTTTTCACTTGGGAGAAATTAGATAAAGTAGCTGAGGTCAAAAAAGCTTTTGATTTGTAATAAAACATAGTATTTAATAAAAAAAGGAGCTCATTATGTAGCTCCTTTTTTTATTTCTTCAATTTGTTAATCTTCACTAGCTTTAAGACATAAAAATATCTCATATGTCAAAGTCTATATTTCGTTATATAACAGTTTTTTTATCAGCTGCGTTACTATCGTTTTCTTGTGCTAGAACTACTAAAGTTGCTAAAGAAGAAATTTCCAGCACCTATGTTTCGGATAATTATACCAAAAAAGAGGTAGCTATAAAGATGCGTGACGGTGTCACATTACATACTACCATATATTCCCCCAAGGATACTTCTAAAGAATACCCTATTATAATGCAACGAACGCCCTACAGTTCTAGGCCGTATGGGGAAGGTAATTTTAAAAAACAGATTGGCCCCAATATTCATTTGATGCAAGAAGGTAATATTATCATTTACCAAGATGTTAGAGGCAGATGGCTTAGTGAAGGACATTATGAAAATATGCGAGCCTATGTTCCTAATAAAACATCAGATACAGATGTGGATGAAAGCACAGACACATATGATACCATAGATTGGCTTGTTAATAATGTAGAAAATAATAATGGTAATGTAGGTGTTTGGGGAATTTCATATCCTGGGTACTATGCTACATATGCCACGATAGATGCGCATCCTGCGTTAAAAGCGTCATCTCCACAAGCTTGTATTGGAGATTTTTTCTTTGATGATTTTCATCATAATGGCGCTTATATGTTGAGCTATTTTAGAGCTACATCCCTTTTTGGAACACCAAGGCCAAATGGAGATCAACCCATAGATACTGCATGGTATTCCTTACCACAATTACCAACAGAGGATCAATATCAATTCTTTTTGGACAAAGGCCCGTTAAAGAACCTAAATTCTTTTTTCGAGTATGATTTAAAGGATAAAATGAGTATTGCACCAGATGGTATGACGGATGATTATTTCTGGAATGAATTAAAAGAGCATCCAAACTATGATGAGTTATGGCAGAGTAGAGGTTTAATACAGCATTTAGATAAATCAAAATCACATGTAGCTACTATGATAGTGGGTGGGTGGTTTGATGCAGAAGATTTATACGGACCTTTAGAAACGTATAAGAACATAGAAAAAAATAAGAATAGTTACAATACATTGGTTTTTGGACCTTGGGACCACGGTAGATGGGCAAGGCGTAACGGCAGAAACCTAGTTGGTAACTACTATTTTGGAGATTCTATTTCTGAGTTCTTTCAAGAGAAAATAGAGACGAAGTTTTTCAATCACTTTTTAAAGGGTAAAGGAGATGCAAATAGTGGCTTACCGGAAGCTTACGTTTATGACTCCGGCAGAAAAGAATGGAAAGAGTACGATGCTTGGCCACCAAAAGAAACAAGCAAAAAAGAATTTTTTCTTTCCGAGAATCAAACGCTAACAAAGGAAGTGAAAAGCACTGTTGGTATTCAATTTATTAGTGATATTAAAAAACCAGTTCCGTATTCAGAGGATATAAAATCTGTGTTTACACCACGTAAATACATGACAGATGACCAGCGTTTTGCTGCTCGCCGGTCAGACGTTCTTGTATTTGAAACAGAGGTTATGGAGAATGATGTTACACTAGCAGGAGATATTTTGGCAAAATTAAAAGTTGCTACTACGGGTACGGCAGCAGATTGGATAGTAAAAATTATAGATGTACACCCTGCTGAAGTAGAAACAAACGAAGAGATGCAAGACCATTTAAAAATGAGTAACTATCATTTAATGGTACGGAGCGAAGTATTAAGAGGTAGGTTTAGGAATAGTTTTTCTGACCCGGAACCATTCATACCTAATGAAAAAACAACGGTGAATATAAAACTGCAAGATGTATTTCATACCATTAAAAAAGGGCACAAGTTGCAAGTGCAGGTGCAAAGTACTTGGTTTCCTCTGATAGATTTAAACCCACAAACCTATGTAGAGAATATCTTTAAAGCAGATGAGGCCGATTTTAAGACGCAAACACATACGGTATTCACAGATTCTAGTGTGGAGTTGTCTGTATTAGAGTAGGTAGCTTGTTATTTGTTAATATACAATGTATATAAAATGAGGAAATTGTATAATTTTTTATTAGCAACAATACTCGGAATAAGTAGTTGTTCAGAACAACAGCAGATTCCAGAAATTGAATATGCAAAAGAAGTAATTTCAACTCCAATCCCATTTGCAGAAGGTATAATTTCTACTGAAGAGAATAGTGAATTTGAATTAACATTCTCTACAGATGGACTGCGAACATATTTTTCTAGAAGACGACCGGAGGGAAAGCAAAAAATTTATGTGAGTGATTTTAACGGTGGAAAATGGACGCCACCAAAGCTAGCGGAGTTTTCTACGGACAGGGACGAAACTGCCCATATAACTCCTAATGGTAAATTTTTCTTCTTTGG